>JAUIFT010000432.1 GCA_030430345.1 Calditrichia bacterium
ACATTCGCGCAATTGTTGCCGGCCTTATCCCGAACCCATGCTTTTTTTTGCGGGGCAAGTTTGGCGAACTGTTATATCGGGAACAAGCAAAGCAATAATGATTTTCTGCAGGAGTTGCATCAGCAGCTAAACCAGGGTGTATAATTGATAAGGTAATAAAATAGTGCTATGAGTGATCAGAAAATCGAATCATTACATCCGCTCGTTATTGGTGCCATCGGGGGAAGCGGAACCAGAATCGTTGCCGGAATTATAAGGGAAATCGGATTTGATCTTGGGCAGGATTTAAACGTCAGTGAAGATAATCTTTCTTTTACGTATTTGTTTAAATATCTGGAAATATTATCAGCGTCTGATGAACACTTTAAAATGCTGCTACGGATATTTTTCAAGGCGATGCAGGGAGGCGCGATAACAATTGCCGAAAGGGAAATGCTGGCAGGAATTAATCATTTGCATCGGGGACGTTTTAGCGAAGTATGGGGGAGAGAAAGAGTACAGGCGATTGAAAATGGCGCTGCTAATGGCATGTTCTCAGAGAATTGGGGATGGAAAGAACCTAACGCGCATGTCATTCTGGATCGCTTAATTCGTTTCCTTCCGAATATGAAATACATTCATGTCATTCGCAGCGGACTGGATATGGCTTATAGCCGGAACCAAATTCAGGCTGCATTATGGGGAAAGCGTTTTACCGGGGAAGAATTTCAGGAATCTCCTCAATACTCTTTAAAATACTGGTGCGCGGTTCATCGCCGGGTTTTAAAATTGGGTAAAGAAATGGGGGCAAAATTTCTACTACTAAATTTTGACAATCTCTGTTTGAAACCGAAGGATTCTATCCGCCAACTACTAGATTTTTTAAATTTGAAAATTCCCGAGAACGAATTACTTGCGCTGGCAGACATGGTAAAGCAGCCGGAATCGCTTGGGCGGTTTAGGAAATATCGAACAGATATTTTTAGTAAGGAGGATGTGGATTTTGTCAGACAACTGGGGTTTCGGGCGTGGTGACATTCATCCAACACCACTTTTTGGCACTTTTCACGCCGAATTTGGCTGAATGTCAATACGCCCGAATGCAAATAAATTTTACCAAAAAAGGCCGGATTTCCGGCCTTTTTTGGTTCCGGCAGAAGTCGCTAATACTACCCGATATTATTCAAGATAATAAAAACTTAAAAAAGGAGCTGTAAAAGAACTTTTACCGTCCTCTCTTCAACAAAAGAACCTGACTGAAAGCGTAGCACCAGAGCGCTGCAGTCAGGTTCTTCTTTTTTAAGGGCTATCGGTATACGTTACCAGAATAATGCGTAAATCACTACCAGCATAATCAGGACGGCATAGGCGCTAACATTAAAAACACTGTCCGTCTCGAACATCTTCGCTGTCAGCGAAATGCCTTTGGGGTCATCATCATGCTCGGCGGTATTTAGCGTTACACCAACAATGATAACCATGGTAATGATCATCGTGTAAAACATCTGATCGAGGAACGGCAGATCGACGATCGATGCCTTCAAGAGCCAGGCAACGACAATAGAGGCCAGTACGCCAATGATTGCAGCTTGATTGGTGGTCTTTTTCCAGAATAAACCCATCAGGAAAACCGCCAAAATACCCGGACTTACCAGACCGGTATATTCCTGAATATATTGAAACATTTGCGGGAAATTTTCCATCACCGGCGCGATGAATACTGCGATAACCAGTGCCACAGCAGCAGTAATCCGGCCAACGGTTACCAGCTGTCTTTCCGAAGCTTTCGGAGCAAAATAAGGCTTGTAGATATCCATGGTGAAAATTGTTGAAGTGGAGTTCAGCATCGAAGCCAGGGAAGAGACGATCGCTGCCGTTAAGGCCGCCAGCACCAGTCCTTTCAAGCCAACCGGGACGAAGACGCTGATCAACCAGGGATAAGCTTTGTCATAGTTGATGCCGCCATCTGCTTTCGTAAAAGCATCCTGAACCCCGGCGATGGCCGCGGTGCCTTCCGGCTGTGCATACATGACATAGGCTACGATACCAGGAATGACTACGATCAAGGGAATAATCATTTTCAGAAATGCTGCGAAGGCGATACCGAGCTGTGCCTCTTTCAGGGATTTTGCCGCTAATGTGCGCTGAATGATATACTGATTGAATCCCCAGTAATAAAGATTCGCAACCCACATACCGCCGATGAGAACAGCGATGCCGGGCAGGTTGTAAAATTCCGGATTATCTTTGGTAAGAATCATTTGAAATTTGTCGCCGGCCTGGTTGTAGATGTGGGCCAGTCCGTTAAAAACGCCGCCTTGCGGGGTAACATGATCCAGGGCGATGATGGAGGTGATCAGGCCACCGATGATCAACAGTGCGACTTGTAGAACGTCCGTCCAGGCAACTGCGGAAAGGCCACCGTATAGTGAATATGCCGCAGCAATAAAAGCGATACCGAGAATTGCATACAGAATCATGCCGCCATCACCGGTGCCAATAATCGTGTCAATCGCTTTGCCACCCAGGAATAAAACTGAAGTGAGATTTACAAAGATGAATAATGCTACCCAGAAAACGGCCAGAATTGTTTTCAGGTTGGTGCTAAAGCGTTGTTCGATAAATTCCGGAATAGTATAAAGTTGCTTCTCGATAAAGATCGGCAAAAAAAACTTCCCGACGATAATCAGCGTGATCGCAGCCATCCATTCGTAAGTCGCAATGGCAAGGCCAATCGCAAACCCGGATCCGGACATGCCGATAAATTGCTCCGCGGAAATATTTGCCGCGATCAGCGAAGCCCCGATTGCCCACCAGGGGAGCGCCTTACTGGCAAGGAAGTAATCCTTCGAATCTTTTTCATGCCCCTTCTTATCCCGGGATACCCAAAGCCCAAGGGAAATAATCACCAGGATATAGGCAAAAAAGACTGCATAATCAATTGTTGAAAATTCCATCTACTTCTCCTGTACATAGCATGTAACTTACTTTTATAAATCTTCTCCGTTTTCAAGTTTTGGGAGCGTAAGACATTCATCAGATTTCCGGCTTTTAAAAACTCCCGTATTGGTTTTCCACAACAAGAAGGGGAGAGGTTATCGAAAGATTGGGAATTATTCAAATTTTTTCGCAGGAAATTGCCCACTCCTTTTTAATTCTCCTTACGAAATAGCCAGAAGCCGCCACCCAATAGAACGACGCCTAATACCAGGTAATAAAGAAATTTCTCTGCCGGTTCGGTAAACGGGAGAGAAATAAGATTAAATGCACCAATCAGCATTAAAAATACGCCACCGATTTTATAAATTTTGCCATTGCCTGATGAGTTTTTCTCTGCACTCATAATTCCTCCTCAAAATAGGTGAATGATCTAAATGTTTATCATTAATGATATAAAACGTAAAAGCGAAAAATTCTTTTCTCTAGGTTTTTTTGACAGAATCCCGTTCGATCAGCTTTACTGGAATTATTGGCGTGAAAGCGACTGCGTTTTCAGCATGAATAATCCTTCTTAGCTGGCGAACAGCGACGGACCCCATTTGTTCTTTGTAAACCCGAACAGTTGTTAATGCCGGAATGGCCATTTTAGCCAGGTCGATATCATCAAAGCCAACGACACTGATGTTTTCCGGAATGTTTAATCCGGCGTCGTTAATCGCCCGGTATGCATGTAGTGCGCTAACATCATAAGCTGCGACTATTGCTGACGGTCGTTTGGCTAGTTTTAGCAACTGCTGCGTTTGTTCATAGCCCGCCTCAAACCCACCGGTTTTTACCAGTTTTTTGGCATAAGGGATATGATGAAAAGCGAGTGCCTTTTTGTAGCCGTTAAATCTTTCTGTAAAACTGGGGATTGTTAAATCACCGGCGATGAAGCCGATCTGCCGGTGACCATTGCGTATCAAGTAATCCGTTGCCAGAAAAGTGCCGTTTTCGTTGT
>JAUIFT010000433.1 GCA_030430345.1 Calditrichia bacterium
CGGAAATCAGTTCCCCGGAAAACAGTCACAGACAGGATAAAATTTCCGGCAATATCAAATTCGAAAATGTTTCCTTTGGCTACAACCCGGACGAATTAGTTTTAAAAAACGTCAATTTGACTATCCCCGCCGGCAAACGATATGCACTGGTTGGTCACACTGGTTCCGGCAAAACCACCATGCTTCGCCTGATAGGCCGTTTTTATGACATTAATGAGGGCCGGATTACTGTCGATGATGTTAATGTGCGCCAGTGGGCCCTGCATTTATTGCGCAAGCATATGGCCATTGTCCTTCAGGATGTTTTTCTTTTCTCCGGAAACATTCTTGAGAATATTCGCCTGGGCAGAAAAGATATCAGCGAAGAACAAGTGATGGCTGCGGCGAAGATGGTCAACGCCCATAATTTTATTATGAAAATGCCCGATGGCTATCGATCTCAGGTAAAAGAACGGGGCAGCAATTTATCAGTGGGACAACGTCAGTTGCTCAGCCTGGCCCGGGCGCTGGTTGTCGATCCGGACGTTTTATTACTGGATGAAGCGACGGCAAATATCGACAGTGAATCGGAAGCGCTTATCCAACAGGCACTGGAAGTCGTGTTAAAGGATCGAACCGCGATCGTCATCGCACACCGCCTCTCAACGATTCAACGGGTGGATCAAATAGTTGTAATGCATAAAGGCATCATTCGCGAGCAGGGCACGCATCAGGAACTCCTCAAGAAAAGAGGATTTTATTACAAACTTTATCAGTTACAGTACCAAAATTGGCAAAAAGATGACCGGGAAAAGTCTGCTGCCCAGATTTTTATTGACTAGTTTTCCCGGCCATGTTAAATTCATTTTAAACAATTGTTGCGGAGGCTTTGATATTGTCTGAAGGGTTGTCGAAAAAATACGTTACCGTGCGGGAATTTGTCGAGAGTTGGGACAAAGAACTATACAAGCTTACCAACCTCGATTATTTTATTTATCTGATGATAAACCATATGGGCAACCAGTTGGACAAGCGTTTTTTTAATGCCCCCCAAAACGATTCGAAGCTTCTCTTAAGCTTTGAAAGCATTGGCACTTTATGTTTTAACATCGGCGACAGCTTTGAATATTTTCTCGAAGAAGATTCACTTGGCCGCTACAGCGTGGATTATCGGGTAGATAAGGAGATGTCCGGCGAAGTACTTGACCGCAACTCGGAGGTGACTCATCGCCGCCTGAAAAGCCTGCAAGCACTATTATCGCATGGATATTTCAAAGAGCATAGTTTTCGCGCGGACCTGATGGAATATGTTATCATTGACACCCTGCTCCAATTTTATTACGAAGAAATCGGCATTGAGTTTGGTGACGAGGATATGGAAATCATGGCGTTGGCAGAATATATCGAAGATACCATGATTCGTTTTATTCGCGCTGAAGGGAAATCACTGCTCCAGAGATATGATGATCCCGCAATCGATTTTTTTGAAAAGCTGCTTGAGATGGAAGAGGGATTTAACGAAGCGCAGCGCTGGCAGAGTAACGGACGGGAAATGGCGGAAGACTTTCATGATTGGTCAACAGGAACGAATGACCAGGAGAATGCACTGGATGATGTTTTTAAGCGCTTCATCGCCGACAGCGAAAAGGATGCTTCCCAGGATGATCTTGGCTGTTTGTCCTGTAATATAGACTTATTAAGATGCTACCTTCAGGCAGAAGCCCGAATAAGCAGCATCTACGAAATTTCTCCGACCCATATCAACGAATTCCTCTCTGTTTGGCTTATCAAAAAATTTGCACATGAATCCCCTCCCCGCTTTCCACAATTATTTCAATCCCTGGCGCGGTTTATTACCTGGCTTAACAAAAATCTCGGCATTGAACTTAAGCGTGAATTCATTCGCTTTTACGACAATGTTAAAACAGAAATTCCCCGGGTAGTTCGTATCCTTCATGCATATCTCCAGGAATATAACCTTTTCGAAATTATGCTTTTGAGAAACCAGGAGGACGCTGAACAAATTGATGGTTTTTTTGAAATCACTGAATTTTCCCAGCGCCCGGAAAAGGTCCTCAGTCTGGAAAACATTCATCAATATCAGCCACTAAAAGATGTTGTTTTAAATATGTCTTCGTACAATAGTTTACGAAAGGGAGATGTGTTGCAGGCAACGGTTGTCAAGAAAAATGAGCAATGGGAAATTCTTGAGATACACTATATATTCCCCAACGCCTCAAAAGCTTATCTTTAATAGATTTAAGTGTGCTTTTACTTACGGAAAACTTAAAAAAAGATTAAATTCTCTGCAGAATTTACTTGATTAGATTTAGAATTATTAATATATTATAAACGGCGATGAGGTTCTCTCCAAAGAAACCTCCCTCCTTAAATTTATTTTAATTAGGCCTCATCGCCATAAAAAGGGCATCGTAGAAATATGATGCCCTTTTTTGTTATTCTTGGCTGCTACCAGAGAAGCTTTTAGCTAAAGTACCTGCATTTTAATTAAAAACTTCCTCTGAAATATATTTGCTGCCCAACGTATTAAATCATGTAACTTTCCCCTATTCCTCCCGTAAAAATTTGTTGGTCAAAATATAAATCCGGGAGTGTGTATATGGCATCTAGGTTAACGATTTTTTTGATACTTCTCAGCTCCGTCTTTGGAGTGTTATTTGCGCAGCACTATGATCGTGATCTGGAAAGGGTCCGTTATAAAGCTGAGCGCAAATATATTCACTATTATGACCGGGACGAAATCTGCCGTTTTGATGGCGCTACTACTGTCTCACGGAATGAAGTAATTCGCGGACCGGTGGTCGTCAGTCGCGGCAATTTACATGTGCGCGGCAAAATTAACGGAGACGTGCTCGTCCTTTACGGGGATGTTGTCATTCATGATAAAGGCAAGGTTCGTGGAGACGTCACCACCGTAAATGGCAATATCCGCTTACGCCGCTATGGGTATGTCTCCGGAAAAATGCTCGAAACTCATGAGCGCAATCTCCGCCGCACCCGTCGTTATGTCCGGAATTATTCTTCCTACCGCTACTCCTACCGGCCGGTTAATTACGGCACCCTGCGCATGCCCAATACCGATCACAATGTTGCCTTGCGCTATAACCGGGTCGAAGGTATTTTTCTCGGCCTGGAAGTGCCACGCACTTTACACCGCCATGCCAGCCAGTTTGACCTCTATGGATTTGCCGGCTATGGCTTTGACAGCGAAGAGTTTCGTTATCAGATCGGCTTACAGCGCTGGCTGTTCGATCCGGTAGACTTCCGCACCGAAATTGGATTCGAATACCACGACCTTACTGACACCAAAGATCTCTGGCGCATCGATTATCTGGAGAACTCTCTTTCCGCTTTCTTTCTGAACCGGGATTATCATGATTATTATCAGCGACAAGGGTTCAGTTTTCGTTTAAGCCAAAACTTTACTCGTTTCTTCCAAATCAGCGGTGAGTATCGCCGGGACGATTATTTCAGCATGCCCCTGGTTACCGAATGGTCGCTGTTCCGCCGGGATGCCATTTTCCGCGCAAATCCCCAGCTTGGTCAGTACGAAGGCGACATGCGCTCCATTTACGCTCAACTGCTGATAGATACGCGCAATGACATTCATTATCCCCGCAAAGGATTATATTTCCGTGTCAGTGGCGAAACCTCTCATCCGGGCTTGCGGAGCGATTTTGATTTTGAACGCTATGTTACCGAAGCACGCTTCTACCAGCCGATCGGCAATGGCGAGAGAGTGATGTTAAGACTGATCGCCGGCACCGCCCGGGGAGACTTACCTTTACAAAAAAATTTTGAGATTGGCGGACTGAGTACGCTCCGCGCTTATCCTTTTAAAGCATTTGCCGAAAACCGAATTTTCCTGGCGAACGTAGAATATTTGCTATCCCCGGATATTTTTGATAATTTTCTG
>JAUIFT010000434.1 GCA_030430345.1 Calditrichia bacterium
CTTCTCCGCATCGTCAGCCGGACCGGTCGCCCGGGCATAATCTTTCGCTGATTTAAAATAAGTGGAAGCATAGACAAACTTGATCGCCTCCAGCAATTTTTGGAAACGGCTGTCCGGACTATGCTGATTATTCGGAATCATTTTCGTGGCGTAGACCCCGGCAAAGGGCTGGTACATGGCGTCTTCCAGAATACTGGACGAGCGGATGGCGAGCGGCGTTTGCACCTGATCCATCAACGCCCGCAGATCACCGAGAATTTCTGCGGGGAGGGAGGCTTTCTGGAAAGCATGCGCAATGCGATCGTCCGGTAAATCCGAGAAAGCAACATCATGGAGAGCGTTTCGCTGCATAAACGCATCAAAAACATCGCTGCAAATCACCGCCATAGAAGGAATATTCACCGCGATCTCCGGGAAATTTTCCGCCTGAAATTCGGATTGAAGCACTTGCTCAATGAAAGCCAACCCCTGTGCTTTTCCTCCTAAAGCGCCGGCGCCAATACAGGTCAGCCGTTCGCTTTCATTCAAAAAATCACGGTTAAATGCCGGAAATTTATCCTGAAAAAAACTGTGTTTTTTTTTCGGCATAATATCACTCAATCGTCAAGTATCATCACTCAGGCAACGCCTTTACCGCCTCCTGCAACCGCAGTCAACCGGATAATTAAACCCAGCCACGGTCTTTGCAAGCCTGGGCCACCCGGCTGATCGCCACCATATAGGCCGCTTCGCGCAGGTTTAGCTTTCTTTTTTCGGCCAGTTCACTAGTATCGATATATGCAGCGGTCATTTTTACATCCAGCTTGCCGAAAACTTCATCCTTCTCCCAATAGTAGTTCATATTGCTTTGCACCTGTTCAAAATAGCTGCAGATCGCCCCCCCGGCATTGGCGAGAAAATCCGGTATTAAAAATATGCCCCGCTCATTGATTATTTGATCCGCCTCCGGAGTGGTCGGGCCATCGGCGCCCTCAGCGATGATCTTTACGCGCTCGTGGATGGTCTGGGCATTTTCCGGGGTGATTTGATTTTCCAGGGCAGCCGGTATCAGGATGTCCACCTCCGCTGCCAGCCAGGCATCGCCGGGAAGCACTTCATATCCCAAATCCGCGGCTTTCTGTTTCTCGATGCCCCCAAAAGGATCGGCAATTTTTAAGAGCTCCTGAAAATCGATCCCCTCGCGCTTGCGGAAAGTATAGGCAGTTTGATCGATTTGATCCCAGCTTGAAACGGCAATCACCTTGCCGCCGATTTGCTCATAAAGCTGGATGGCGTAGCGCGCCACTTTGCCGAATCCCTGCACGCTGGCCAGGGTGTTTTCCGGACGCAAGTTCAATGATTTCAATGCTTCCCGCACCATAAATATCACCCCATAGCCGGTCGCTTCAATCCTTCCCTGCGAACCTCCGATGTTGACCGGCTTGCCGGTAATGACACCGGGGAATTTACCGCCGTGTATGGTTTCATATTCATCCAGCATCCATAACATGCATTGTGCGCTGGTCATCACATCGGGGGCGGGCACATCCTGGTTAGGACCGATATCCCGGGCGATGCGGCGGATCCAGCCACGGCAAATCTGCTCCAGTTCCCTTTCGCTTAATTCGCGGGGATCGCAGATGACCCCGCCATTACTGCCGCCGAGGGGGATATCCACCAGGGCGCACTTCCAGGTCATCCACATCGCCAAAGCGCGGATCGTATCAATAGTTTCCAGCGGATGAAAACGAACCCCGCCTTTACCGGGACCGCGGGCATCGTTATGCTGCACCCGGAATCCCCGGAATATCTTCATTTTACCGTCCTTCATCCGGACCGGAATACTGAAATGATATTCCTTGATGGGATAGCGAAGGAGATCCCGCGTCGGTGTATCCAGCTTTAACAATTCGGCGGTACGGTCAAACTGAAATTGCGCAACTTCAAAGGGATTGAATTGACTACTGCCCATAACTCTCTCCTTTTCGGGAATCGTTCATTTTTCGAAAAATGTGGCTTATTAATCTGCGCGAATGAAGGTCAGTGAATTAGGAAAATAGGCATCCTCCTTGGCTACCGGTCACCAGTTGCTTGTTAGAATTTAACATTGAGGGAATTAGCAAACAAGATCAGTTCTTTTTTCCCGTTCGCGGAAATTGTTATCTTCAAAACTGATTTGATATCTTGTTAGAATCGCTTATTTTCAACCTTTTACGAAAATCATAGATATGAAGTGGCCCTCAACATCCTGTTTATTAACAGCGTTTTATTATGCATGTTTTGCGAAGTTGTATGGAATATTTAAATTTATTCAATAGCAATTAATTTACAGTCAATCGTTTTAAAAAGAAGGATATTTATATGAAAATTGCCTATGTATTCGCCCATCCCCGTTCCGCCAGTTATAAACTAGGACAAATGATTCTTCCCCAACTGGAAGCCGGTACCCATAGAGTAGAGGTTGTCGGGATGTTCTTTTTTGATGACAATACTTTCGTACTGCGTAAGGGTGATCCGATCGGTGAGCGCCTCGCCAAAGTAGCAAAGGATAAGGGAATGCTCTTGATGATGTGCGATATGTGCGCGCTGGAGCGCAATCTCGCCGAAGGAGAGCCACGCTGGTGCGATGCGGAGGGCAAAGGGCGAACCGAACCCGGCGTCATACGCACGAAAGATACGGTTGACGGCGTTCACGTTGGTTGTTTTCCGGATTTGTATGAAGCGTTGGGCGGCAATCCTCCCGATCAGGTAATCACCCTCTAAAAGGAGAGATAATGGCTTTCTATATCAAGCTTTATCTGCTGACTGTTCCGGTCTTTTTTGCAATCGATATACTCTGGCTGGGTTTCCTGGCCAGGGGGTTTTATCGTGAGCATCTTGGCTTTATTCTCAGTCCTTCCGTTAACTGGACAGCAGCAATCATTTTCTACCTCATTTTTATCGCCGGCATTCTGATATTTTCAGTTTTACCAGCGCTGGAGAAAGGTACCATCGGCAATGCGTTACTGCTGGGCGCCCTTTTCGGTTTTTTCACCTATGCCACCTACGATCTCACCAACATGGCAACGATTAAAGATTGGCCATTGATTGTGGTAATTGTCGACATCATCTGGGGTTCGGTATTGTGCGCCGCAGTAGCCGGGTCTTCATTCATGATTGGGAAATGGCTGGGGTAACACACCTCTAATCCTCTGAAAATATTAAAGTTGAGAGGCATTCATGACTTTCACAAGCGATCCCCTCTACGTCTTAACCGTTTTATGTTTTT
The DNA here is from genome assembly GCA_030430345.1 of Calditrichia bacterium. Next base: position 3,248 of record JAUIFT010000434.1, read on the forward strand.
GTGTGGTTCTTTCTGAATGGTTATCCAACAACACATCACTTCGCCATCTCGGCTCGGCGCTGCTGGTGATCGTCATTACCGCGGTACTAGCCAATTTTTCCCTGATTCCCACCGCTTCCAATGCCACGCCTTTGTATGAGGGTATCTTTCATTATGTTGCCCCAATTTCGATCTTTTATTTGCTGCTCGGCGTCAATCTTCGCGAATTAAAACAGGCTGGCCCACCAATGCTGTTGATTTTTCTGCTGGGCGCACTGGGCACGATTCTCGGCGTATTAACCGGTATGTGGATTATCTCCGGCGCAACAGCATTGGGCGAACACTATGCAGCCATTGGAGGCATGTTTACCGGCACTTACATCGGTGGTGGCATCAATTTTAATGCCGTCGCCTTGCACTATGATATTATGAAAACCGGTAACCTTTTCGCCGGTGCGATAGCGGTGGACAATATTATGACCACGCTTTGGATGATTATTACTATCGCTCTTCCGAAACTTCTTTTTGCTCTTTTTCCCCGGGAAAAATCAATTCAGGCGACGAATGCATCTGCCCCCGCTATCAATAGCGATGATCTGGAAACCGAGACTTTAAATCCCCTGGATTTTGGCATAATGGCCGGATTGGGCGTCGCAGCCCTGTGGGTCTCCGAAGGCCTTGCGAGCA
>JAUIFT010000435.1 GCA_030430345.1 Calditrichia bacterium
AGAATAAGAAGTCCATGGATGCCAACAACGACCTGATGCGGGTAATCCATGTCGGTGATGCTCATTTTGAAAAGAGTGATCTCACCTTTAGCGATGTACGCATCTTTAATCTCGGCGAGCATAATAATGCCGGATGGAAGCGGTTTGGCAGGGAGAATCAGGATCGCCCAGAAAAGGGCACCCAACTTGCCGTGGAGAGTATACGCAAAGGCGCTGTAGCAGAAATGACCCTGCAGTTTGACCGCTTTCTCTTTGAATCGCCCCAGGCCCGGGAAGTCGCAAATTTTCAGATTCATCGAGATTCCTTTGATCATCTGGCAGAACTTTGCAATGCTTATGCAACTCGGCAAATTGCAGCGCAGAAAGAATTTTTCGAAGAATACCGCCAGTATGGTGTCGAAGCAATGGTGCGCTTTTACGAGCAACTGGAAAGCCGGGTGGCAGGCCTGGAAAATGGTGATTTTATCCTTCGCCTTTCCTGGGGAAGCGGCTGGCAGGGAATGACCGGCGATCTCTTTGATAACAACGATGAGTTGAATCAGATACGGGATCACTTCAAACTGGGGAAATATAAAATTAACAGGGGGAAACTCCCCGGAAAATGTCCCAATAAGGCCTGTCAATCCGAAAATATTAAGCATGACAGAAAGAAAGAAGGCATGGACTTCTGTTTTGACTGTCATCGTAGTTTCCCGGTTCCCGGATACAAGAAAACCCGCTTTCCGGTATTCCCGAAAACCCGCAAAGTAGTTCTGGAAAATGGCGCACCGGATGCCCCGCTGGGCTGGGTGATTTTCTCTAAAACCCCACCGAAATCTTCTCCGGCGGAAGATCGCAGTAACTTTGTTCCGGACATTAAAATGTTCCCTCGCCAACATTCCGGGGAGCGTAAAAAACCGGACAAAAAACCAACCGGATTCAAACCGGTTAGCGCCAAACCAAAGCCGGCTATCCGCCGCGGTGAAAGACTGAAAGCGGAAGTGGTTAAGGTGGAAGGTAAGCAGGTGCTGGTGCGCTTGCTGAAGAAAGATGAGGGCCGGGAAATACGCTTCAAGCTTAATTATAAGCCGAATTTCCCGCCCGGTAAAATTGTAACGGTAAGGGTAGAAGCCACCAGTAAGGATGGCCGGGAGGTTACCCAGGTGCAGTTCTTATTTTAGATGAAGGAGAAGCAATGAAAGCCGGATGGATATTTCTGATATTTATTATCTCATTTCCGCTCTTCGCTCAATCCGGTCAGCAAATGGATGAAGCGCTGAAGAAAGAATTGACCCGCTATATCGACCAGAAGATGAAAGATGAACAGGCCGCCCGGGAGAAGGAAGTTCAGCTTGCCGTTCAGGAACTGGCCCTTGCCGAGCAGAGATTCGATAGTAATCTGAACCATTATCTGATAATTTTTGGTGCAGTACTGTTGCTGGTTACAGGAGCTCAATTTCTGTTAATTAGATCAGTCCCTTACAGATTTAAAAAACAGCTAGACCATGCCATTTATAAAGTGAATCCACAAAATATTCCTGTCAAGCTGCCGTCCGCCGGCATGGAAAAGGAAGTTGACTATCTTGACCGCCTGAGCTTTTTAAACAACGTCAAATATTACCATCACCTGAATGATGACTGCGATAAAGATATTGTCATTTTCCCGGCGACCAATGATCAGGAAGCAACCGTCTTAAAAAGTTATATCGATCAGCGGGAACTAAAAGACAGTGAACGAGCGATTTATATTGTATACACCCGCGGGGCGCATATTTCACATGCAATATTCTCCGGCTATGGCAATGTTACTTTTGCCAATAATCGGATGACCCTTTTCCAGGCGTTGTTTGTTGCAGCCCGGGGAATCATTGTTTAAATCGGAAGGGAAGCACCAGGTTATACGCTTTTGCAACAGGTTATAATTTTTTTAAAACAGAGCTGCAAACATTCGATCTTTGACATCCACGCCCACACCAATCGGGAGATTGCTGTGGAAGATCCCACCTTAAAAAATGGTGGGAGAAATCCCTTGAAATATAGATAGAGGTATATTATGTCCGATCTGTATAGAAAAATATATCAAGCGAACATTTTGCAGGAGGCTTTTCAGCGGGTGGCGGAAAACCACGGCTGTTCCGGCAGCGATGGCGTTAGCATTGCCAGTTTCCGCCGGCAGCTTTCCGCTAATCTGCGCAGTCTTGCAGACGATCTTGCCGGGGAGCGTTATCATCCCTATCCGCTGCTGCGTATTCAAATTCCCAAAAACAACCGTCCCGGTTGGCGTTATCTTTCGGTGCCTACCGTGCGGGACCGCGTCGCCCACCTGGATGCCGGCCTAGACCGCCGTTTTTCTGGTCACCCGTCCGGTGTTTGAAGCAGCGTTTGAAACGGTTTCTCATGCTTACCGGGAAGGGCGCGGGGTGCGCAGTGCGGTTTATGCCATTGAAGACTGGCGGGAGAAAGGATATCGCTACGCGGTCGATGCGGACATCGATAGTTATTTCGATAATATTGATCATCAGTTGCTCCGCGGGAAACTGGCCCGGCTCTTTACTGACGGGAAATTGTTACGCCTGTTCAACAAGTGGATTGCCGCGGAAGTCTATGATGGCAAATCGGTTTATCGCCTGGAAAAAGGCATTCCGCAGGGATCGGTGGTATCCCCGCATCTCGCCAATCTTTTCCTCGATGAGCTGGACGAAACCCTGATTGGATTCGGCTTGAAGCTGGTGCGCTATGCCGACGATTTCCTGGTGCTCTGTAAAACTGCCGGTGAAGCCCGCGATGCCGTGGAACTCAGCGATATGCTCTTGCAGGATATGAAACTGGATCTCAATCCCCTGAAAACCAAAATCGTCAGCTTCGACCAGGGATTCAAATTCCTCGGGGCGGTATTTCTGAATGACGGCGTATATCTGCCCTTTCCGAAAAAACGGCAGCAACATGATAAACGCCGTTTCCCCCCGCCCCTTACGCTGAAGCGTTACCTGGAATTGCGGAATCCCTGACTGTTCTGGACAGGATAACAGGATTTACTGGATCATTGCGGTTTAAATTAAAATGAAGTTAGATGCTTCATTCTTGCTTCTTTATTATTCATTTTTCCATTTCTACGCTTATAAACAAGAAACAATAAATTGAAGATCATAAATTCCCTTCAATGCCTTATCCGTTCGTTCTTTTTAACCTGCTTATCCTGTTCATCCAGTCATCCTGCCCTAAACAAATTCCCGGACTTTCCGCTTTACCGTTACCCGGTGTTCTCCAAAATTGATCAACAGCCCGATGTCTTTACCAGTGGCAACCAGGTAGTTTACCAGTTGCACTTCATGTGCCATGGCAAGTTGTCTGACCGATTTTAATTCAACGATGATCTGTTTTTCTACGAGAATGTCGGCAATAAACCGTCCGACAATAATGTCCCGGTAATAAACGGTGATCGCCTTCTGAGCTTCTGCCTGTAGACCTGTATCACGAAGTTCTAGCAGCAGGCATTTTTCATACACCGACTTCAGGTAACCAAATCCCATCGCATTATACACTGTAAAAGCGCAGCCGATAATCCTTTTCGTCAATTCCTGATATTGCATGCTCCTCCTCCTGTTCCAGATATACTATAATTGTCATCAATCGCATTAATTCAGAATTACCCATATTTTTAATCCGTTCATCCTGTCCAACCTGTAATCCCGTCCAACCGGTTTAAGGAGGAAAACCGATGGCCACATTATATTTAATCGAACAAAACACCATTCTCCGCAAACGGGGGCAACGCTTGCTGCTCTGCCGCCGCCCCCCGGCGAACCGCCGTTACAGTTCCGTGTTGCAAAGCGACATCAAGCTCGATCTGCCGGTGGGAGATGTTACCCAGATTATGCTCTTCGGCAACATTCAGGTGACCACTTCCGCCTTGCATTTGCTCTTAAAAAAAG
>JAUIFT010000436.1 GCA_030430345.1 Calditrichia bacterium
GTAATAGCCACCTCCCGGCGCCATATCTATTCGATGGGTGCCATCGTTGTCGGAGATTCTCTTAAAGCCACGTCCATTTGTCTTTACCCGGTAGAGATGGCGTTCGCGAAGATCTTTTTCCGTCGCCGTAAAATACACCTCTCCATTTTTTTCATCAACAGCGCTGAGCTTATCGACGAACCATTCTCCACTGGTTATTTGCTTTGCCAGTTTGCCATTGTAGTCATAAATATAAAGGTGATTATAGCCGTTTTCCCGCTCGGCACCCCAAAGGAATTGCTGCTTTTTCTCAAAAAAGTGCACGTAGTCGCCGACATTCACCCAATGCTCATCACTTTCCTGCAAAACAACCCGGCTTTTTCCGGAGGCTGCATCCGCGAAAAGGAATTCCAGATTTTGCTGACGGCGATCAAGACGCATAAAGGCGACATCCTTTCCGTTCGGCAACCAATATACCCGGGGGAAATAAACATCGGTTTCTTCGCCGGTATCAATCCAGTTAATTTCCCGGGTTTCCAGCGTAATCACACCGAGGGTAACAACTGAGTTCGGATCGCCCGGCTTAGAATGACGCTGGTAGGTAACCTTTGGATGTAGCGGAGTCGTATCCACCAAAGGATAAACCGGCACATTATTTTGATCGAAACGTAGAAAGGCGATGCGGTCGGAATTGGGGGACCAGAAATAAGCCTGATACTGCCCTCTGCCAACCAACTCTTCCTGGTAAACCCAGTCAAATTTCCCGTTGAGAATAACATCGCTGCCGTCGCTGGTCAGACGGGTTTCCCGCTGCCGCTCCCGGTCGTATACATACAGATCATGCCCACGCACAAAAGAGATATAGCGGCCATTCGGAGAAATACCAAAAATCTCTTCTGCCCCATCCGTCTCCGTTAACTGATTGAGACGGCGTGAGCTATGGTCATAATGCCAAAGATCATCACCGCTATCGATAATGAGACCACTGCCATCCGGCAGCCATTGGTAATTCGTCAGTGATATTTTGCCGGCGCTGCTGCCCCCCATAGAGGTGCCATCTTTACCAGGCATCAATAGCTTTTCCGCAGCAACATAGAGTTTTTCGCTGCCGTCTGCAGGGTTATACACCCATAACTCACTACCAAGCGTTTTCCGGTTTCTTTTGATGTGAGAGAAATGTTTGCCATCCGGCAGCCATTCTACTCCGGAAGGCATTCTGAAGAATGAGTGGAAAGATGTGGCCTCCCTAAATGTCAGTTTTTTGAGCGGCTCCTGTGGTAATGCCAATGTGCTAAGTAAAATAACGATTATACCGGCCCAAATCCACAGCCATCGCTGTTGATAACGCGTCATACTGTCTCCTTTTCTATATCAAGAAGTCAATATATCAACAGCAGTTGGGATATGAAAATATGAAGAAAATTTTACCAGGAAAAACCTGCCCGACAAAGTTAAAATGCATTTGCACTGCACCTATCTTTTTCCGATAATACCGTCACTGCCCGGCGATTAAAGCTTTCCGGCCCGGCAGTCCGAAATGGTGTTGGTAAAAATTCTATCTAAAAAATAAAAACGGAGTGAACCATGCGTATTTCCCAACTAGCGGCAGAAATCCAAACCTCTCCGATCATTACCCTGGCTGCCGAGATTAATGAGAAGATCCAGCAGGGAGAAAAATTTTACAATCTGACGATCGGAGATTTTAACCCTCAGATATTTCCGATTCCGACAGTATTGAAAGAGGAGATTTTTAATGCGTATAATGATGGGCATACTAACTATCCCGGCGCGTTTGGTACTCCAAACCTGCGAGCAGCCGTCGCAAAATTCGTTGAGCGCAAAGCCGGTATTTCCTATAATCCCAAAGACATTCTGATCGCCAGCGGTGGGCGCCCATTGATTTACAGTGTTTATCAGGCCGTGGTGAACCGCGGAGAAAAAGTGATCTTCCCGGTTCCTTCCTGGAACAATGACTATTATACCCATCTGACCCATGCCAAACCGGTAATGTTGGAAACACTCCCGGAAGATAATTTTATGCCGAAAGCAGCGGATATCGCTCCACATATTAAAGAGGCTGCTTTAATTTCGCTTTGTTCCCCCCTTAATCCGACCGGAACAGCTTTGAGCCGGGAAGGACTGGCAGAGATTTGCGACTTGATTCTGGAAGAAAACAAGCGGAGAGGCAAGGATCAGAAACCGGTCTACCTCTTTTTCGATCAGATTTACTGGTTACTTACTTTTGGCAGTACCGAGCATTATCATGTGGTAGATGTTCGTCCGGAAATGCGTGACTACGTCATCTGCATGGATGGAGTTTCCAAGGCTTTTGCCGGTACTGGAGTACGGGTCGGCTGGGCATACGGTCCCGCGGATGTAATGGCGAAAATGCGCACGATTGTTGCTCACATGGGTGCCTGGGCGCCAAAATCCGAACAGGTAGCAACCGGTAATTTTCTCGATCGCACTGAAGATGTAGAAAAATATCTCAATTATTTTCGCGATCAGATTCAACGCCGCCTGGATGGTTTTTATAAGGGTTTTAGCAACCTGAAGGCAAAAGGCTATCAGGTAGATGCGATCGAGCCGCAAGCGGCGATGTATCTGACCGTTCAGCTGGAATTAAGCGGTAAAAAGACCGCGGGCGGCACCTTGCTTAAGACGAATCATGATGTTCATCGCTATATTCTCGATGAAGCAAAAGTCGGTTTGGTACCATTCTCCTATTTTGGTGCATCGGAAACGTCTTCCTGGTATCGCCTCTCCGTGGGCACCTGCCGACTGGAAGAAGTTGAGCTGATTATGTCCAGCCTGGAGAACGCTCTGGAGAAATTACAGTAAGAACAGTTTGAGATAATTTTCTAAAAAAGAATGTTTACAAAAGGATCGGTAATCACTATTATAGGTGTTACCGATCCTTTTATTTAGGGGATGATCTTATACATACCAGCCCGGTTTCGGGCCCAATACTACCACAAACTGACGACAGATAACTGCACTATGGACGACTACAACTACCCTGAACTTCGCTATGTTGACGTTATTCCCTTTGTCCGGGAAGGCAAACGTTATATTTACATTCGTGACCCACTGGAAATTGCTTCCTCGCCGCTCATTATGAGCCACATGGAATTTTTCATTGTCACTCACTTTGATGGGCTGCATTCACTCGAAGAAATACAGTCCCTCTTTCACAAACAGTTTCCCCAGGCCCGCCTGACGCAAACACGCATCCGGGAAATTATCGAGATGCTTGACGAATCTTACTATCTTATCAATGAGCGCTATCATCAGCACTCCGAGGCACTCATGGCAGAATACCAGGAATCCACCGTGCGGCGCGCCTGGCATGCTGGCAGTGCCTACGCGGAAGATGCTGCCGAGCTTCAACAGCAAATAGCCGGCTTCTATCAACCTCCAGCCGGTGCCGGACTACCGGAAAAGAGGCAGATGAACGGTGCAGCAAAAATCCGCGGCATTCTTACACCGCACATCGATTTGCGGGTTGGCGCGGCCTCCTACACCCATGCCTACAAGCCTTTATTTGAAGAAAATGATGCAGATCTGTTTATCATCCTCGGCATCGCCCATTATGGCGGAGGTGGCTTTTTTATCGCCACCGAAAAAGATTTTGAAACGCCACTGGGCATTGTTGAAACCGACCGCAGATTCATTCGCACCTGGGAAAAGCATGCCGGCGAAAAAGTGACCCGGGAAGACTGGGCTCATCGCATAGAGCATTCCATTGAGTTTCAGTTACCATTTCTTCAGCATGGCATGAACAAGCCATTTAAAATCGTTCCGATTCTTTGCGGAGCGATGGATCCTTACCTGGTAAATGGCCGGAAGCCTGAGACTTATCCGAATATTTCCCGGCTGTTAAGCAGCTTGAAGAAAACCCTGAAGAATTACCC
>JAUIFT010000437.1 GCA_030430345.1 Calditrichia bacterium
GGCGCGTTGCTGACGAGGCTGGCGCTTATATGGAAATCGGGGAGCGGATTTACGCGCGACAACGCGAGGCGGGCAAGGCGTTTCCGTGCTGGACGATTTTTGAAAAGCGTCACCGCGAACGATATCCCTGGGGCACTTTTCCGCCGGTGTTATTTTTCACCCTGCATTTTTTCTTTGCCAATCTTTTTTCCGCACTCTGGCTGATCCTGCAATTTGGCTCATATTACCTCGTGCTGGATAATCTGCTTTACCACATCATGAACGTGGATTCGCTGGCTGGTTGGCAATATCCGCAGGGCGTCCTGAAATACATGGTGATCTGCGGATTCTATTACTCGATTATTTTCAACCGGGAAATCGCTGAGCGGGAGATACAAGAGTCGCAACTTCGTCTTTCCTTGCGGGAAACCGAATGGAAAGCATTGAAGGCACAGCTCAATCCGCACTTTCTTTTTAATGCCTTGAATTCAATCAGCGCTTTAATTACCAGCAGTCCGGGCAAAGCGCGGGAAATGATCGTTCATCTCTCCGAATTGCTCCGGCGGATCCTTTCCGAAAATCCCACCCAAACAGTGACGCTGGAAGAGGAGTTGGCGTTTGTACATCGCTATCTCGATCTAGAGAAAATTCGCTTACAGAATCGCCTTAGCTATGAAGAGAATGTTGATCCGGCCCTGCTTTCCTACCCGGTGCCGGTGATGATGCTGCAACCGCTGATGGAAAATGCAATCAAACATGGCATTAGCAATGTCAATAAAGGCGGCTGGGTGCGTTTGAAAATCCAGAAAGAAGCGGGAAATATTGTCGGCGTGGTAGAAAACAGTTTCGAAGCAGCGGCCGCCAATCGCCGCAAGGGAGAGAATCAATCCTCGACCGGTCTAAAGAATCTGCAACAGCGGCTGGCTTTACTCTATGGGGAAAATGTGCAGTTCTCCGCGCAACCCTCTCCCGCCGATAATGCATTTCGGGTCCAGTTCCACTTTCCGGTAAATGGAGGGAGTAAATGAGCATCACCTGCGCCATCGTCGACGACGAAGCCCTTGGGCGCCAGCTGATCCGGGAATACCTGCAGCAGCATCCCGACATCACCATCACAATTGATGAAGGCAATCCGCGCAGCGCCTTCACCCAGCTGGAGAACCACCCGCCGCAGTTGCTTTTTCTCGACATCCACATGCCGGAGATGACCGGTTTCGAATTATTGCGGCAACTGAACAATCCTCCGGTGGTTATTTTTTCCACCGCTTATGACGAACACGCCATTAAAGCTTTTGAAGCCAATGCGGTCGATTATCTGCTCAAGCCGTTTAGCCAAAACCGCTTCGATCAGGCGGTGGAAAAAGCCCGGCAACTTTTTACCCGGCCGCAGCCGCAACCGGAGTTAAACGAACTCCTCTCTTACTTGCAACAGCATCCCCGGCAGTTACCGGAAAGATTGGCCGTACGCAAAGACGATCACTTGATTCTTGTGCAAACCGCTGAAATTCTCTGGCTGGAAGCTTTGGAGGATTACGTGCGCATCCATACCGAAAAGACCACCTATTTAATGTCCCAGGGACTGGGCGAAATGGCCCGACAACTGGATCCGGAGCGATTCCTACGCATTCACCGGTCGGCAATCGTTAATCTCGATTGGGTAAAGGAAATTCACCCCTGGAGCAGCGGACGTTACTTACTAGTGTTAAAAAATGGTAAGGAAATTGAAACGAGCAAATCCGGAGCAAAGGCAATTAAGGAAAAGTTGATGTAAAGAGCAGGGATTTTCCGTCAAAAATTTCAAATCGTTTTCAGTATTAAATTCGCAGGCAATTGGGGAGAATATAGTTCCGCTCCCAATCAATCGTCGCCACTCCTATCACTCCCACTCCCCTTCTCCAAACAATCATCCAATATTTTTCGCAGCATTCGCATTTCATCATGCCCTAATTTTTGCCCTGTGTAAGCAATGACGTAAGCAATAACGAGCAATATCAGCGCTGCCGGTACAATCCACAATGCCCAGGCATCCATTCCCAATTGCCACTGGGATAACCCATAGATGGCGCCCACCAAAGCAGCAAATACCGTGAAAGCATAAAAGCTGGCGAACATCGTCCAGACGGCCGGGCGAGGGCCAAAGAGGCCGCGTAACAATGTGCCTTCCGCTTCTTTTTCGAAAGCAATGGTTAAGCGGGGCGACCAAAAGTGCTGTTTGTCATCCGGAATACGCAATATGGCAAAATCACTGAGAATCGTTCCGGTGCAGTTAGCATCTGGTTTTTCCAGGTAAGCGCGTAAGCGATTGAGAATTTCTTCGCTGGCGATTGGCACGGTAATACGAAAGCGGGGACGTATTTGCACTTTGCTCATAGATCTTCTCTCCTGAGAAATATTACACCAAAATATCATATGGAGAGAAATTATGAAATGAACTTTTTTACTTTTTTAGATTTTTTCCGGATATTTTCTTCTCTAACAGGATATTTTAATCTCCATTAACCAACAATTTTCCGTAATATTATTTTTTCTAAACCTTTTTTCATAAATCCAGTCTTAACTGTATTTGAGAGAATACTCACCAGATGGAGAAACCTATGTTCCGGAATTACATTATTAGCGCCTTTCGTAACCTTTTAAAAAGTAAGGCGACCGCCTTTATCAATATTACCGGCCTTGCCATCGGTATGGCCTGCTGTATTATGATTGTTCTCTTCATTCATCATGAAGTTTCCTACGACCGCTTTCATCCAGATTCGGAACGCACCTTCCGGGTGCTAACGATCGACAAAGCGTTAGGGATCAGCAGCAGCATGGTTGGTATTACCATGCCTCGCATGGGTCCGGCAATGAAAGAAGCCATTCCGGAAGTGGTGGAATCCGTACGGCTCAATGGCAACGGCCGCAGCCTGATCCGTTACGAAGACCGCTCGATTTATGCTGAAGACGTTATGTATGCCGAGCCATCCATTTTCAAAGTTTTTAACTTCCCGCTGCAGGTTGGTGATACCTCCGCGGTCCTGCAAACCCCATTTACCGCGGTACTGAGCGAAGAAACCGCGCGCCGGGTATTCGGCGATGAAGACCCGATCGGGAAAACAATTAATGTTGATAATAATTCCGACTGGGAAGTTGTCGGTATTATGGACGAAATTCCGGAAAACTCCCATCTGCAACTGGAAATTCTCCTCGCTATGCAACCGAGCGCGCAGGATACTAATCTGGCGCAGTATCTCGATTCCTGGGGTTCCATCAGCATGGTGACTTATGTACAACTGGACGATGCAGCTTCGGAAACGGCGGTAGAATCCCGCCTGGAACCGCTCATTCGGGAAAACAACGTCGGCGAAAATTTTAACGTCACCCTGCAGCCCCTGCACGACGCGCATCTTGCTTCCAGTGATATCCTTTTTGACAACCATAACCAGCGGAAAGGCGATCTCAATTATGTTTATTCCCTTCTCGCGGTTGCCATCTTTGTCATCCTCATCGCCGCATTTAACTTTATGAATCTCTCGACGGCCCGTTCGATTAATCGTGCCCGGGAAGTGGGCATGCGAAAAGTTATTGGCGCCCGCCGTTCCCAACTGGTTGCGCAGTATCTTGGGGAATCGGTCATTCTTTGCCTCCTCTCGCTTCTGGTTGCCCTGGTATTAGTAGAAGCGTTCGGCGGCCTGCTGAATATGCCGATCGAAGGGAGCATTGTTCTCCATATTTTCAGCGATCCCGTTTTTGCAGCCAGTATTCTTGGCGGCACCTTACTATTGGGACTTTTCGCCGGCAGCTATCCGGCGCTGGTGCTCTCCGGCTTTAAACCAATTGCCGTATTGAAAGGCGCTTTTCGCACCAGCAACAGCGGCATCTGGTTGCGGCGGGTATTGGTCACGGTGCAGTTTACCGC
>JAUIFT010000438.1 GCA_030430345.1 Calditrichia bacterium
TTTCATTTTATTTTTGTCCACTTCCGCACACCTGCTGTCCGCTCCGCGAACAGTGTTTCAGGCTTCTCCGCACAAATTTCCCGCTGGTAAGCGTTTTCCGGACTGGCATATTTCTTGAATAAGGCAGTAGGCTGGCAGGGAATTTAAATGGATGTGAAACCAGTGATTAATTTTAGTGAGGAGCACTATGTTTCTAAACTATATGAAAACCGCTTTTCGTAATTTTTTTAAGCATCGTGTGTATGCGTTTATTAATATTCTCGGTCTATCTATTGGCATTGGTGTCAGTATTCTGATGCTTTTGTTTTCCTGGAACATACTTACTTTTGACAGCTTTCACGATAATGCAGACGACCTGTATTTTCTCTATCGCGACCGCCCTTCCCCGGAGGGCACTTTAACCGTCTACGACACCTGGCTCCCGACAGTGCCGGAAATGGCAAAAGAATTTCCGGAGATTGTTCGCGGTTATCGCTCTTTTAGCATTGGCGCCTGGATCTCTCACGAAGATAAACGGTTTCGGGAAGAGATCGATTTTGCCGAAGCCGATTTTTTTCAGATGTTCAACTTTCCACTCCAGGAAGGCAATCCGGAAACCGCCCTGCAGGAAAAATCCTCAATTGTGCTCTCCCGGGAGATGGCCGCCAAATATTTTGGTAATGAGACGTCCCCACTTGGCTCGGTATTACAGCTGGATGATAGTAGCAGCTACACGGTTACCGGAGTGCTGGCGGACATACCGGCCAATTCCACATTTACCTACGATTTTATTATCCCCTGGGAGAATTATACCAATATCCCCTGGATGCGCAATATTGGCTGGAATGGCTCCTTCCTGTTCTCTTATGTGCAACTGCAGCCGGGTACAGATCCGGTAGAACTGGAAGAAAAGTTTATTCCGTTTACGGCAAAATATTTCGATGAGAATAGTCCGGAGAAAGTGGTTTTTCGCTTGATGCCACTAACGCAGGTCAACAATGAATTTTCCGGGATGGATCGTTACGCTTACATCCTGCTGGGATTGACCCTGGCGCTCATTGCCATCGCCTGCATCAACTTCACCAATCTGACCACCGCCCGCTCGATGTTTCGTTCCCGGGAAATCGGTATGCGAAAAGTGCTCGGCGCCAACCGATTCAGGTTATTCTACCAGTTTATCGGGGAATCCATGGGGGTTACGGCGCTTGCCCTGCTAATCGGGGCAGGGATTGCCGAGTTGTTGCTTCCCAGCTTTAACAGACTGGTAGAAATGAATCTCGAATTATCCTACCTGAATCAACCGAAACTACTGTTCGGGTTGATCGTCCTGGGAATTGTCGTTGGCTTGTTTGCCGGTATTTACCCGGCATTCTACCTTTCCCGCTTTAGCCCTATCCAGGTACTGAAGAGCCTTTCCATTTCCAAAGCAAATTCCCGGGGGAATTCCAAGTTGCGCAATGGCCTGGTTGTCGCGCAATTTGTTATTTCTATCGGAATGATCATCGCAACCGGCATAGTCCTCAGGCAAATTGACTATATGAAATCTCATGATCTCAATTTCGATCAGAGTAATATGATGGTGGTTAATTTGAATGCCAGTATTTTCCCTGATCCGGAAAGCGCTGCTTCTGCCTATACCACTTTGCGTAATGAGGTTTCTGCGAACAGCGCTGTGCAGGCAGTGGCATTTTCTTATTCGGTACCGGGACGTTATCGCGGCTCCTATGCACTGGCGCGCCCGGAAGGGTGGGATCAGGGTCAACAACTGGACTGGCGCTGGGCAGCCGCAGACGAGAAGTATTTTGACACCTATGGCATCGGGCTTAGCGAAGGCCGTTCTTTTTCCAGCGAAATGGGCAGCGATCGTGATGACGCGGTAATGATTAATGAAGCAGCAAAGAAAGTGATCGGTTGGGACCAGGCGGAAGGAAAGACGTTATTCTTTGGCAGTCAGCCCTACCGCATTATCGGGGTAATGAAAGATTTCCATTATCAATCATTGCGGGATCCGGTGCAGCCGTTGATTCATTTTTACAGCGGCGAAACCAACGCACGATTCCGCTATATGTCCATCAAATTTTCCGGAGATGACTGGCAAAACAATGTCGCAGCTGTGCAAGCGCAGTGGGATAAATTAATGCCGTCTCTGGATATGAATTATTTTCTGGTTTCAGAGAATTTCAAGCAGTTGTATACGATTGAGGAAGCGCTGGCAGAAATCATTACATACTGCGCTTCGCTGGCGGTCCTGCTTGCTTGTCTGGGGCTCTTCGGCTTGTCCGCCTTTAACACCATTCAGCGGACGAAAGAAATCGGCATCCGGAAAGTGTTGGGCGCTTCCACGCCACAAATTGTCACCCTGATCGGTAAAGATTTTCTAAAACTGGTGCTTTGGGCCAGTTTATTTGCCTGGCCGATTGGTTACCTGGTAATGGGAGAATGGCTGCAACGCTATCCCTATCAGATGCCGATGGGATTTGCCGCGGCAGATATTTTTATCGGCGCTGCCCTGGGTGCACTATTAGTAGCACTGCTCACCGTTAGCTACCAATCACTAAAAGCAGCATTCTCAAATCCGGTAGATGCAATCCGCTATGAGTAATTATTGAACAGAAAAATTTACGGTGGGAACAATAAAAAAAGGGAAGCTGAAAATCAGCTTCCCTTTTTAAGTTAATACTTCCTGTCGATTAGGAATCTCTGAAAGGAATTTTTAATTCCTGCCCGGGATGAATCAAATCCGGGTTTTTCAGGATGTCCTTATTCAGATTGTAGATGTCCATATATTTCATCGCATTGCCGAGAAACCCTTTAGCGATTTTACTGAGAGAATCGCCTCGTTTTACAGTGTAAACACCATAATAACCGGTTTCTTGAACTTTGATGTCTGCTTCCAGGTCAGCAGGGCTTTCGCCACCAACTTCCTTGATCTTGTCCCAAAGCTGATCTTTATCATATTGCGTCACTGCGGTGCCACCAATTTTTAGCACGCCCATGGCTTCTTCAACATAGCCATCCTTGACACCTAATTTCTTGCCGAGCTCCAAAACTGCACGATATTTGTCCTGTAATGACATACGTGTCTCCTTGATTTATTATTAACGATTCGACGTAGATTTAATGTTAATTTTCAATATTAATGAATCGATCCATAAACATAAAATACTTTTTCGGAAAATTCCCCAAAGTGCCAGGGTTTTCGAAGTGAAACGTCAAACCGCTGATTGGCGGCGCTCTGGAACAGAGCCAACTTTGGGATAGCTATTAATTCAGCATCCGTTTAACGTTTTCTGCCGCCAAGTAATCCACCAAGCAGGCTGCCAAGCAGTCCGCCGGCACCACCGCCACCACGCTGGGAACCACCCATTGCGCCACCCAGCAGAAATCCGGCAATGTCATCGAGAATTTGACCATCGCCATCCTGGTCCAGTAATGATTCAATACCAGTAGAGCCCATCCCTGCAGAACCGCCGCCACCATCGCGTTTCTTGGTGAGGAATCCCAGGATCATCGGAGCAAGCATTGGAATAAGTTTTGAGGCGATATTGCCGTCTAATTTAAATTGATTGGCGATATGGTCAGTCGCCTGAAGACCGGAATCACCCAGTAAACCACCCAAACGAGGATCTACGGCATTGCTCCCCAAAACCTTCGAAAATACGCCACCAATATCATCCAGTGCGCTGGCACTGCCATATTTGTTGAGAATGTGGTCTACGCGGGCCTGTCCCCCAAAATTATCCTTCTGACGTTTCAGGCCACCTAAAATAATTGGTGCAAGCTGAGGAATAATTTGGGTCGCGGCATTTTTGTCGATTCCCAAAGTGGAAGAAAGCTGTTTGCTCACTTCCGGTCCTAATGATTTCATAAACTCATCTACAAATCCAGACATC
>JAUIFT010000439.1 GCA_030430345.1 Calditrichia bacterium
ATTGCCAGCCAGTCGGTGCTTAAGGCAATCTTTTCCAGGTCCGCGGCAGAGAATCCGATGGCATATAATCCGCCAATCACACTGCCCATACTGGTGCCGCTGATATAATCGATGGGCATGCCCACCTCTTCCAGCACTTTCAGCACGCCGATATGCGCAAAACCTTTTGCCCCTCCTCCACTCAGTGCCAATCCGATTTTTGGGCGGGCATCCTGGGCGTACAATGAAATAGTCAGTATCATCGACGCCCAGAGAAAGGCGATCAGTCTTTTCGGAAAATTCACACAGTCACCAATTATTCACTTTGCGGAGGAAATTTTTCCAGCATCTTCGCGACGACTTCGGAAATTTTTTCGGCAGCGCGGGATCGATCGCTGAGATTGCTGGTCCCCCACCCCCGCCAGATCAGGCGTTTTTCCGCGGCATCGACGATATCCAGAATCAAGGTGCCTTCCTTATAGCGGTCGACATCAACATACCGTCCGTAGAATGGTCTTCGCCAGGGACCGTAACCGTAAATATTCACATCAATTTTATCGGTGGCATTGGTATGAAAAGCGAGTTTGAAATCCGGATTTGGATCATCCGTCTTTACATAGCCTTTGGCTGCCAGCTCCCGGTCGACAGCTTCCCGGACAACACTGACGCCCTTGTTCCCTTTACCGGCAGGCGCATCCGTTTCGTGAATGCGTTGCCGCAGCCAGGAATAGGTTTTATATGTTTCAAAATCAACGGTGCTGTCATAATCATGCTTAACCCGAACGGAAGCACATCCGCTAAATAAGAGCATGATAAAAATGCTACCCAGGATTGCAATTCCAAAAATTTTCATCTTTTGCTTAAAATTGGCTGGTTTCATGATAATAAAGCCCTCCATAGTTACGGAGCAATTAGGACAATTTGGCGGTGATCAGGCTTTAGGCTTAGAGTGATTAGGCTTTAGGTTAAAATTTTTTCCTAATAGCCTTCAGCCATTGGCCTGGCTGTCTGCTTTCCACCAAAACGAATTATAGAGAACTCCACCCTGCCGTTCTTCTTTATCTTAAAAACGGCTGCTAACTCTGTTTATTAATGCACAATGCCAACCAGGCGAACCGGCTTCCCACCACCGGCGCGCAAATGAAACTCAGCGGAGCGGGGGGCTGGCATATTTCCCCGCCAGGTTAATACTTCCACCCGTATGTAATTGTTTGCCTTCGCAAACATCTCCGGCGTTAGCGGAGCAACAATATTTGAACCATTATTTTCCAGCATCAGTTCCTTCCCGACCGATTTTTTTCCGTCGTTAAAGAATTTAATCTGATAGCGGCTATTCTCCGGGAAATTACTCATGAATCGCCGGCCATAATCTTCCAATATAAGCGCTTCATCATTGACGGACACATACTCAATCGGGGAAACATTCTTAAAGTAAGCATCGATAATTTTCTGGCGTCGCTGCAACAATGTTTCCACCACATACGCCCCCGCTTCCGCTTCCGGATAGTTGGCGGCTTCTACCAATTTCTCCAGGTGTTCCCGGTTTACAGCTGCAACAATTTTCGCCGCCCAGTAATTGTCATCTGCCTGAGAGCGGCGAATGGGTGCAAACGGATAGGTTTCTTTCCAGCCTTCCGGATCAAAATATTCTGCTTCAAATGCACCGACCGATTTCCAGGGTGTCGGTTTAATATATTCCCAATTCGCGGTTCGTAGCCCCAGGGTGGGAATATTGCTGAACATTTCTCCAAAACTGAAGATGTGGGTAAATCCATCGGAAATTCGTTTGCGCTTGGCCCCATGGGCGCCCATTGCTTCCCCAAAATCCAGGAGATAATGCTTCACATAGCCCAGTTCTCCGGGATCACTCACATAAACATCCATGGAATTATCGATGCGAATATCGGTCTGATTGGTAAAGGCGCCAAAAACTTTTAACGCGCGAAGAATGCGCCGGTCTTCGTGAGAAAAGGTATCATTCGAATCGCCTTTTCTGGTACCGGTATCGTTAATTGGCCCCAACAAATTCCCCTGTAAATAGAGGCTGGCGGTAGAGCGGTAAACCCCATCCACCGGCGGCGCGATCGAACTGAAAACCAATTTCACCTGCTCTTCGGTGATATTCGCCGTGGAATCTATCGGCACTTCATCGCTCTGAAAATAGAAGATATAGTCTTCCGGCACATTATAACCAAATCCCCAAAAGAGGCGATTACAAATTAAGGCGGTGGTGGTTTCTATCGCCGGGTAGTCGGGCGGATCAAATTTGATGAGATAGAGACGGTCTTTGCTATCAGCAATAATGAAACAGGGATTGGTACCGCTTTCTTTCGCGCGCACCACCCGCACCGGCGGATCAGGCGGCCCGACAACATTTGACGCCTGCAGCAATTCCTCCGGAGTCACTTCCCTGTATCCCAAACGGGGTGTATACCAGCTGGAAGCAGGTATATGGTCATAGGAATTAACATCTTTAGATCTGCCAATTGGTGCATAGTTAAACACTTTCACTGCCGGCTGGCGCACCAGCACCTTGTAATAATAATCCATGCGGATGTATTTGGTGCCTTTCGGCATGGGAATCGGCACCTGATCGTTCAGACGCCATATCGGTGGTTTGTCGGCAAAGCGAAAATTCCGGGCAGCACATCCGCAGAAGAACAATAGCGAGAGGGAGATTATGATACACTTTTTGATCATTTTATCTCCAGTCCGAACGATTTTTGAAGAGTGAAGAAAGTCCGAAACTGAATTTCAGGAACAAGCCTTCGGAGCCATAGGCGATATAAAAACGGGCAATCTCGTTCAATCTGGTGTGGGCGTCTATACCAAAGCCTACTGCCCAGGGCGCATTGCGGGTAGTGAAAGCCGTCGGAGAGTCTGACACCAGCAAATAATCGGCGAATAAATGCCCGCTTAAATGGAAAGTCAACGGCCACTGGTATTCCAGGGAAGGCACCATCATATATTTGTCGCTGCGCAATAAATTCTTAGTGTTGATCCCCCGAAAAGTAAGATGACGGGGATATTCAACAAACGCGATTTCGTCTAATCCATTGATGTCTTCAACCATATTAAAGGTTACTCGTGGCACCAGCAGGCGATTTTCCCGCACTAATGGAATAAATGCGGCGACATCCAAACCCGATCGGAAAAGGCGTTCATTGTCATTCTTAAAACCGGTGGAAAGACCAGTATATGCTTCAATACGCCAACCGGGAGAAATAATTGACAGGTTCGGCCGATTATCATAGCGGAAAGCTATTTCATTATATAATTTTTTGCTTTTTATGTTGGAACCGGGGAGATTCTCAATATCAAAGACCCTGGCAATATTAGAGTCATTTGGTTTTGCGGGGTTACTTACTGTTCGTTTTTGATAAAATGAGGTCAGGAAGAATTCCCAGTTCGCAGAGGTACGAATGCCTAAATTAAAATCCAGCAAAACGCGCCGCTGTGAATAAATGCCGTATTCCAGTTCATTTTCGCCAAGGAAATAGCTGCGTGCATCGTTTTGGGGATCATTTCCGATACCATAAAATCTGAAATTGTTATCGTTGTTCAAGCGCCAGGTAAAGCTAACATCCCAGAAATAGCGGCGGGCAAAGAAGATATGATTGATTTCCCCCTTAACGCCCCAAATTTCCCGGTTGCTATAAGCTCCCTTGGTGGCAACACCAAAATATTTCGTGCGATAAAAGAGGCTGAGGCCCAATCCTTTCGGGGAGCCGGTCACAAAATTTAGCAGCGGGAACCAGCCGAGTTTATCTTCATAAAGCAGAAAAATTTCTTCGAAGGTTTTTACGATCTTAGTTTCATCGATAATCACCGCGCTAAACCCGGCGGAAGTAAGCGTTACATCAATAATTGTGCGCGGTGGCCAAAAG
>JAUIFT010000440.1 GCA_030430345.1 Calditrichia bacterium
GTGGCAGTTATAAATTTTATAAATCTCTCCAGCGCACGGGCGTCCCGGCGGGCCCGGGAAGTAGGAATGCGAAAAGTGGTCGGCTCCAACAAGCTGCAGCTAATAACACAGTTCCTGGGAGAATCAATCATCATTACGGTCATCGCGATGATATTTTCCCTCTTCATTCTGCAATTTACCCTGCCGCAAATTAACAACCTGCTTGGGAAACAACTGGAAATCAGCTTCTTTGATAATCCGCTGTTATTGCTCGCCATGCTTGGTTTTGCAATTTTTGTCGGCATCATGTCCGGCCTTTATCCGGCCTTTATTCTTTCCGCTTTTAAACCGGTTACCGTGTTGAAGGGAGAGTTTAACAAGAGTGGCGTAGGCGCAACGATCCGGAAAATCCTTGTTCTCTGCCAGTTTGCTATTACCATTTCCCTGATTGTCGCGGTATTAATGATCCGGGAGCAAATCATCTACTTGAAAAGTATGGATCTCGGTTATACCCGGGATCAGGTGGTTACCATTTTTACCCCGAACAACAACAATGCGGACCAGCTGTTTAATGAGCGCGCCTCCACTTTGCCGGGGGTTGCCGCCATCGGCCGATCCAGTGGTGTTTTAGGCGGCGATTTTATCCGCTATGAAGTTATTCCGGAAGGCAGCACCCGCGAGGATGGGCAGATGTTTCAACAGTTGGCAATTGACGACAACTTCTTTGCATCGCTGGAAATCGAATTTGCCGACGGCCGCCCCTTCTCCCTGGATTTCCCCTCCGATTCAGCGGAAGCGGTAATTGTCAATCAGACCGCCGCACGGAAGGCCGGTTGGGATAACCCCATCGGCAAGCGGCTGGAAATGGTGGAGATTGACGGATCGATTACTGCCAAACATGTTGTCGGGGTCGTGAAGGATTTCCATTTCGCCAGTGCCCGGCAAAAAATTGAGCCGCTCTTTTTTCAATATAATCCGGGTAATACATTTCTTTCCATTGCGCGGCTTTCCGGCGGGCAAATTCCGGAAACGCTGGAAGCGCTTGGCGATGTCTACACATCCGTATATCCGAACCGGACTTTCAACTTTCAATTCCTCGATGATCTCTTCGATCAACAATTTGACAACGACCGGGCGTTTGCCGTCAACATCGCCTATTTCTCCGGGATTGCGATATTCATTGCCTGCCTTGGTCTAATCGGCCTGGTGGCCTTTACCGTAAGCCAGCGCAAGGGGGAAATCGCCATCCGGAAAGTGCTCGGCTCCGGGGAAAGCCGGCTGTTCTTCCTGCTGGCAAAAGACTTCCTGAAATGGGTGCTTATCGCGAACCTGATCGCCTGGCCGCTCAGCTATCTTGGCATTGGCCTCTGGCTGGATGGCTTCGCTTACCGGGTATCGCTGCGCGTCATGCCTTTTATTTATGCCGGCCTTGCCGCAGTGGTTATTGCGCTGCTGACAATTTCTTTCCAGACGATCAGGGCTGCTCGTGCGAATCCGGCGGATAGTCTGCGTACACAGTAAAAGCTGATGAACGGGCCTGCTCCCGGTTAGCAGTGGCAGTAGAATAAATTCTCCTGCCACTGCTTTAATTGTCCACTTCTTTATTGCCTACTTCGACGATCACGTATCCTATTTTCCCGGTCTTTAGCATTTCCACCTCTGTTATCTTACCCAATATTTTGATATCCGGAAAATAATTGTAAATTAATTTATTCTAAAAAGCAGAGAAACTAGCCGAATGCTCATTTGAGGGGGGAGCTCTGTTTCCACTTATTCAGAAATAGCAGAAAATAAATCGACATGAGATAACCATAGGAATCTCTTGAAGTATCACTTGCAAATTTATTTCAATATTTGTCTGGGTAGCGCAAAAGAATATATGAGACCGGCTCAACGATGTTTTGAATTCAAATCAAAACATCTAATTAATTGTTAAATCAATAATTATTTAGTTATGATGAGGTGATGAGATGAGAGGTAAATTATGTTTTTTTCGGCTATGTATTACCTGGATAATCGGATGTCAATTAATAGCATATTCACAAAACGATAATCAAAAAGGTAGCGAGTGGCAATCGATAAGTCCGTTAACTTTTACACTTAATGTCAGGAGCGATGATGAGTCAAATACGCAGATGGTTAGATTAGGCACCAATTTCATAGCTTATAAAGTGATAACGATGTTAACGCTTTATAGTTGTTCATCATCAGATTTTGATGATCCCCAGGAAATTTGTATTAATCCACAACGCTCGCAACCAATGTATGCCTGGGAATACGGAAATAAGCAACATGTCTCTTTTTACCACAATTCCGGGGGCAATATCCTCGCTTCACCAATTAGTCCGGCAACGAATACTTTTATGGCCGGAGATTTTGCTGAAAACAACAATGCTTATTTGGCAATCGATCATGATGTGGATTCTCTACTAACAGTAGATATTAATACCGGCCAGGAAACTTTGGTTGCGCAAATTCAGTCTCCCTATCTTGGCAAAAAAATTACCGGCATGGCTTATGATCACTCCGCCAAGGTAATGTATGTTGTTAGCACGGATTCGGTAAGAAACTCCTGGCTATATACAATTGATTTAAATAATGGTAATCTTAGCTTAGTCGGTGCCATTGGTTTTGCATCAATTGCAAATTTAGGCGATGTCCCAAAAGAAGCGCCGCAACGCGCCGGGTTATATGGCATTGATGTAAACACTGATCAATTAATCAAAATTTCCAAAGCAACTGGCCAGGGCACGGTTGTCGGCAATATTCAAGCAGATGCCGCCGGGTTAATGCACGGTATGGATTATGATAAAACCCGGCATAAAATGTATGCAACCATAACGCAGCCAGGTAAAACCTATGCGGAAGTGGGAGAGGTTAACATAAACAGCGGCGCTATCCAAAATCTAAAGAGAGTTGGAAATGCCACTCATTTGAGTTACGCTACTGTTCGTCCCTTCGAAGAACCCCGGGAAAGAACGGTTTGTATACCACCGCCTGATCCTATTGAAACTGTTTGTGATTCAGGTAAGTATACGCAATGGATAAACAAGAGAGATGCCGATAGTGGAAACCCATTGGACCTTTACATAGATGTTCGCCAAACTTTAGGAAATGAGGTAAATAATGATGGCAAACCCCGGTATTACCAACTGCGTGTCGATCGCAGAGCAAGAACAGATGAGCATGGGTGGTTTGATAAAGAGTGGGTATATTGGGGAACGATTAACATAACAATACAAAAAGCGAGTGATGGGGGCTGATAAATAAGCGCCTTAATAAAAAGACATTGCAAAAGTTCGATTGGCCTGGAGGATAACTTAAAAATTTATTTAATAAAAGGTGTAAAAATTCTGGTCATGGGGATCGCCCTCATTGTTCTGTCAGTTAGTTGTGAAAAACCGGAAGAGCTACCTGCCGCGTTGGATACCTGCATATCTCCAGTGACTACCGGCACTTTGCCAGACAGCTTACTCGCACCAGCACTGCTCGATTCCGCAAATATGTGGTATGCGCAATCTAATTATGATTGCGCATTACCTTATTTCAGAAAAGCTTTGAATAAGTATAAAAATCAACCGTGGGCAAAAGAAGATACTACTATTTGGCCTTCATATTTTTTAGCGATTAAACGTACCGCTTATATCCTAACGATAAAAGATAGCATCGAAGCTACCAGATCCTTGCTAAATCAAGCTATCTCGTTAGGAATTAAACATCTGGGGGCTAACCATCCCGATATTGCCTACTTATACAATGATCTCGCAATTTGCGCCCTGCGGCAAAACAAGAATCAGAAAGCGTTAGAGATTGCCTTGCAGGCAGATTCGCTGCTTCGCCAAACGCAGGTAAATGATAGTGCTATATTTAGTAGAATCAATAGTATA
>JAUIFT010000441.1 GCA_030430345.1 Calditrichia bacterium
TCGCTTGGCAACTTCCTTTTTCGTAACGGTCTTCATTTTGCGCTGCCTCCAACATCTTTAGATGACATTTTTTTATATACTTAGCCGGTATAATGCTACGAAAATAACCGGGGGAAACTTATTCTGCAAGTTTTAATTTATTTTCACAGTATAAACTTCTGTGAATTATAGCCTTAAAGCGACGATTTTAATTAGTGCTGAATAATATACAGAACTTCGATGAAATAGAGAAGGGGTAAACCAAAAAAAAATAAATTTTCTTTAAATTACGATTAATTATCCCCTTGCAACCTGCGTTTCACATGTTAATTCAGCGTAATTTTTCTTTTAATTCCTGGAGTTTTAACAGCGCTTCGATAGGTGTCAGGGTATTAAGGTCCAATTTCTTCAGGGCTTCCTCGATTTCAGAAGGTTGGCGCGCATCAAACAAGCTTAGTTGATTCTGATCCACGTTACGTCCTCCCTGCCGCTTTCCCAGGCGGGTGGTGTCATTTGGGGTTAACTCATTTGCTTCCAGGTTCCGTAATACTTCCCTGGCCCGCTCAACAACCGGACTGGGGAGACCGGCCATCTGGGCTACGTAAATGCCATAGGAATTATCCATCCCGCCCTCCTCAATTTTCCGCAGAAAGACGACATGATCCTCATGCTCCTGCACAGCTACCCGATAATTCTTGATGCGGGGATACAACATTGCCAATTCGGTTAATTCGTGGTAATGCGTGGCAAAAAGCGTTTTGGCAGCAATCTTCTTATTGTGGTGCAGATATTCGGTCATCGCCCAGGCAATTGACAGTCCGTCGAAAGTACTGGTCCCCCGCCCTACTTCATCAAGCAGTATCAGGCTTTTCGGGCTGGCATTATTGAGGATATTGGCAGCCTCGAGCATTTCCACCATAAAGGTGCTTTCTCCAAAGGCAAGATTATCGGAAGCCCCCACCCTGGTGAATATTCTGTCTACGATACCGACATGTGCGCTAGCGGCAGGTACAAAAGAACCTATCTGCGCCAGAAAAACGATCAGCCCGACCTGGCGGAGATAAGTCGATTTACCCGACATGTTCGGACCGGTTATTACCATAATTTGCGTATCGGCGTTGTTGAGGGAAACATCATTTTCAATAAACGGCTCATCGTGGGGCAACAGCTGCTCGACTACCGGATGCCGACCATCGGTGATCCGGATTTCATGTCCATCGTCAATTGATGGTTTCACATACTTATACAGAACAGCAACATGCGCAAGGGCCGCCAGGCAATCCAGCTCAGCTATCAGACGGGCATTGTTTTGGATAACTGCTCCCCAGCCCGCGACCGCTTCCCGTATTTCCTGAAAGAGCGTATATTCCAGTTCAGCCATTTTTTCTTCCGCACCAAGCACCTTTTCTTCAAATTCTTTTAACTCCGGGGTGATGTAGCGTTCAGCATTGACAAGGGTTTGTTTGCGGATAAAGTAATCTGGCACCTTGTCCTGATGAGTACGGGTAACTTCAAAATAATAACCAAAAACTTTGTTGAAACCGATCTTCAGGGAAGGAATCGCAGTCTTTTCACGTTCCTGGTTTTGCAAGTTAACAATCCACGATTTACCCTCGCGGCTAATTTCGCGCAATTCGTCCAGGGCAGCATTATATCCATCGCGAATAATGCCTCCTTCTGTGATGTTCTGCGGCGGATTGTCGGCAACAGCCGTATTGATCAGTTTAACAACTTCGTCGACATCCTCCATATGCTCACCATAGAATGCCAGTGAGCTGTGCCCGGATGCCCGGATCGCTGCACGAACCGGCTCAATATAAGTCAGGGCATTTTTCAGGGTTACCATATCGCGTGGACTGGCCCGGCCAGTTGCCATTCTGCCCAGCAATCGTTCCAGATCACTAATATTTTCAAAATTTTCACGGACAGCATTTCGCAGATCCCGATCCTGAAAGAAGGTATCCACGCGATCCAGCCGTTCCCGGATCTTATTCAGGGCAACCAGCGGATGAGTAATCAACTGCTTAAACATTCTTCCGCCCATTGGGGTAATGCTATGGTCAAGAATTGAAAGCAGGGTGCCTTCCCGTTCCTGACCAATGATCGGATTAAGAATTTCCAAATTTCGCCGGGTAGATGGATCGAGAATCATATAATCATCGGAGGAGATGACCGATAATTTTTGTACATGCACCGGATTGCTTTGAAAGTTCTCCTTGGTATAGTGTAAAATAGCACCGGCTGCAACAATGCCCAGTTTGAAAGACTCCGCCCCAAACCCTTTCAGGTTCGTTGTCCGAAAATGGGAAGTCAGTATATCATAAGCAAATTTGTGGGTGAATATCCAGTCGTCCAGGCGGGAAAAAATGGCATCAAGCTGCCGGTCAAATGATTGCTGTATTTGTTCAAGCATGCTGTTTGAGATCAGCAATTCTTTCGGGGAAATCTCCTGGATATAATTCAGCAGATTTTCCAGCGGAACTTCACTAATATAAAACTCGCCCGTGGAGAAATCGCCGTAACTAACGCCGGCAGTTGCCCCCTGCAGGTAAATCGCGGCAATATAATTATTGCTTTTGTGATCCAGTAACTTTTCCGAGAGGGCTGTGCCGGGTGTAACCACCTCCACTACTTCCCGTTTTACGATCGTCTTCGCCTGTTTCGGATCTTCGACCTGTTCACAGATCGCCACCCGGTGCCCTGCCTGCACCAGCCGCGGGAGATGGGCATCCAGGGCATGATGGGGAAATCCCGCCAGCGGCACATCAGCGGATTTGCCATGGGCTCGTTTCGTTAACGCGATGCCAAGTACCCGGGAAATGGTTTTCGCATCTTCGTAAAATGTCTCGTAAAAATCCCCCATGCGATAGAGCAAAACCATATCAGCATAATCCGCCTTGATAGAGAGATATTGCTCCATGAGCGGTGTGGTAGCGTTTTTTTTCTTGGCCATGATTTTTATAAGGCTTGCGATTAAACTTCGGCGTTGTCTGTAGTATTCCCGGAAGTACTCCGTTCAGCTAAGCAACGCTTTGCAAACGGAGGTTCAATAGTAAGCAGTAAATTCGACTTTGTCAATTTACTTTGCAATTTTTTCAGTGGCAGTAGCAATCGGTAGGAGAAAAATAAATTCGCTGCCGGCGTCCTGGGCGCTTTCCACCCAAATCCGGCCGCCATGCAGCGTAACGATTTCTTTACAGATAGACAATCCCAGTCCGGTACCGCGAACATTGAAGGCCTGGTTTTCATCTACCTGCTCATACTTATCAAAGATATGAGGCAGTTTTTCAGCAGGAATGCCAACGCCGGTATCCTTCACAGAAACCCGCACAAATGTTTCTTCCTGCCCGTCGACCATCTCTTTTTCCTGGTGGGAGTTAACGGTAATATTGCCATTTTCCGGCGTAAACTTCATTGCATTGCTCAAGAGGTTATTGAGCACCTGATCGATGCGCATACTATCAAATGGCAACAAGGGAAGGTCGCGGTCCAGATCGACGTCAATCTGGATATTTTTAGTTTTTACCAGCACTTTATGATTTTCAACCTGGCGGCGAATGAGCCCATTCAAATCATCAAGTTTGGCCTCGATGGAAAACTTGCCAACTTCCAGCTTGGAAGCCACCAGGAAGTTATCTACCAGCGCGAGTACTTTTTTAACATTCTCTTTCGCGATATCCAACAATTCTTCCTGCTCTGTATTGATTTCGCCAACCACCCGGTTCCGTATCAGCTCCAGGAAGCCCTGGATAACATTCATCGGAGAGCGGAGATCATGAACAATCATCGAGTTAAAGTCTGCTTTCATGCGTTCCATACGCTTGATCATTCGCAGGTCATTGACGATCAGGAAATAACCAATCTTTTTCCGG
>JAUIFT010000442.1 GCA_030430345.1 Calditrichia bacterium
AATCAAAATGCTCGATAATTCGGAAAAAACTATCGATCAAAAAGACACCGACGGCCAGTAGCGGTACCAGCAGGTAAAAAATTTTACTCGGAATCTGTCGCATTATTCTACATAAATCCTTGTGGGCCCTAAGATGAATTTATTCCCGTCTAGCGTGCGTGACTCGCTGATGAAATTCCCCTGTTGGTCATAAAGGTAAAGGAGATTGAAAAAATAGTCAACAACGATCACGGATCGGTCATATGGATTAATTACTATTTGCTGAACATCACCATAGCCCGATGAGTGATCGAGACGATCTCCATTGAAAGAAAGTTGCACGATTTTATCATTACCGCTTAAACTCTCTGCCAGATAAAACCGTTGATTTACCGTATCGAAGCGCATTCGGTAAAAGAAATTAGCGCTTCTCAGACTGTCAGTAATGGTATTGCCATTGACCGTATAAATCAAACTTTGGGAATCTTCCGATGATGCGGCTAGAATATACATCGTATTTCCTGATAAATCAAAATCTTTCCCCTCCATTCCCGCCGGGAAGGGAATTGTGACGGCAGCGCCGGAAAGTGCATTGCTGTTGAATGACCAGAGCCGCTTTTCGCCAAGGACGATTAACCGCCCGTCCAACTCCCGGTAAACCATCTTCAGATAGTCATCTTCCGGATCCATATAAACGATATTTCTGATGCTGCCATTACGGAATACCAGAATTTTTGCGTCCCGGTTATCCAGTATGTAAATATCGCGGGTATTCGTGTTTATTTCCACGTCGCGGGTCGAAATAACCGAATCCGGATAATAGTAGCGGATATTGCCACTCTCGCGATTGATCGAGCTGAGGCTACGGGAAAAGACCTCATTGGCCAGCCAGATTAAAGAGTCCGTCGGGATAAACGCCCATTACAATGGCGCCAGGGTGGTTCGATAAGTACGGGTGACATTTAATAAATCGTAACTGAGTTTCTTGACTGAAAACCCATCCGTCTCTAAAACCCAGTAACTGCCGGGACCGAGGAAGCTGCGGGCAGTGTTAGACGGCGATGTCTCTTCGCTGTTAGAAGTCGCTACGACCCGGTAGTAATACCAGCGTTTTTGCTCGATGTTCGTATCAACAAAACTGAATTGATCTGTTCCTAAATCCACATAGGGTTGAAAATTTTCCTGGGTGTCGACAGAGCGGTAAATGCGAAATCCATCAAAACGATCAAGAAATTCCAGCAGCCGCCAGTCTAAAGTTACCCGGTCCGTTCCCGGGGTAAGGGAGAGAGAAAGAATATCTTTACTGTTTCCGTCCGGATCAAAAGGATTATCCCGCTTCCGATCGATGCATTGCAAGAGAAGTGTTGCAGCGATAATTATACAAAGAATTTTAGCGGAAAATTTATAGTATCGGGCCATGAATACGCTCTTTTTAATGATCGGTGATTAAAATTAATTCTTTATGCTAGAATTTAAGTGATATCTATGAAAGATAATGTAAGACCGTCAACGGAAATAGTTTTATCTCCAGTTATTTTAAGTCATAATTATAACAAGGAAAGACGCATTCCGGAAAGGTAAAAAGTAATTGTGAACTGAGCGAAAAATTTTCGGATATTTACCCCTTGCCTCTTGTGATAAATAATTCTTAAGCCTACATTGATAGCACGTTGATTAAAATGCATCCGATGAAATAAGACTATGCAAATAGATCGTTTAACTCATCTTAAAATAACGCTGTCAGTATTTCTACTACTTTCGTTGCCAATAATATCCCAGGATCGTACTATTCACTTTGATCATGTGACGGTGGCTGACGGATTATCTCAGGCAAAAGTAAATTGCATCCTGCAGGACAGTCGAGGGTTTATGTGGTTTGGCACTGAGGACGGCCTGAATAAATACGATGGTTATACCTTCCGGATCTACAATCACAACCCCCTTGATTCCGCTTCGCTCAGCGATAACCGGGTGCGTGCTTTATACGAGGACAGCGACCAGCGCATCTGGATAGGCACCGCCGGTGGATTGAATGTTATGTGCCGTTCCATCCCGCAAGAATCCGGGAAATCCGCGAGTGATTTTTTCCTCCACTTTCGTCATACGCCGACTGACTCTGTGAGTCTCAGTTCGGACGACGTTCGGGCAATTACCCGGGATCGTAATGGCTCTTTTTGGATTGGCACAAAGGGAGGCGGAATTAACCGGGTCGTCTGGGATGCAAGCAATGCTGCTGATAAGCGACATGCCGGGAATTCAGTAAAAATTTCCCAACGATTTTTGCCGATCTCTTTTGAACGATTTCAAAATGAAGCGGGGACGGCGAATAGCCTGGTGAATAATCAGGTGGAATTTCTCCTGGAGGATCGTACTGGCATATTATGGATTGCGACTGATGGCGGGCTCGCTGCCTTAAGGAGCGATGGATTAGAAAACCGTTATTTTGACCATTTCCTGGCCGGTGAAAGCAATCATTCCTTGGCGGATAATGATATCGAAACCATTTACGAGGACCGGCTGGGCAATCTCTGGATCGGCACGAGAAACGGGCTGTCGCAATTTCACCGCCGCACCCGGCAATTTAGCAATTATTATCCGGTCCCGGAGAATCCCGCCGCATTAAAGAACATTATTTGGAGCATTGAGGAAGACCAGGCTGGCAATCTTTGGATTGGCACTGTCGATGGATTGGCCCGGTTCGACCGGCAGGAAAAGATATTCGACTTCTATACCCATACGCCGTATGAACCGGGAAGCATTAGTCATAATGTTGTCAAGGATGTTTACCAGGATCGCAGTGGGGTGCTTTGGGTGGCAACAAATGGCGGCGGGTTAAATAAAATGAATTTCCGCAGTCCGCAGTTTCGGGACTACAAACTTAATCCCGCCGCCCCATTTAGCCTTTCCGGAAATAATGTGGTTTCCCTGGCGGAAGATTCCCGCAATCATATTTGGGTCGGCACGCTGGATGGTGGTTTAAACGAAATGGTATACACTGCACCGGACAGCAGTGAATCATCCGCTGCGGAAAATCGGGATAAGCTAACGCTTCAAAAAATAGTTCACTATCAGCATGATTCGCAAAATGCTTATTCCTTGAGCCATAATGGCGTTTTGTCAGTATGTGAAGATAGAAATGGCGACATTTGGGTGGGGACCTGGGGAGGTGGATTAAACAGGCTGCGCCGGAACACCGGAAAATTTGAGCATTTTAAACATTCGCCGCAGGATAATACCAGTCTAAGTGATCCGGAAAATGAGGTCTGGTGTATCTATGAGGATAGCAGCGGGCGATTGTGGATTGGCACCGATAATGGATTGAATCAATTGGAAAAAGTCATTCTGCCGGATTTTCGCGGTGATCCCCGGGAGAAAATGGTGTTTCGGCATGTGAAAGATCCGGTAGAAAAAAATGGACCATTAGACGGCAGGATCCTGGCTATTTTTGAAGACAGCCGCAGTAATGGTGAGCGTTTGTGGGTAGGCACAGCCGCCGGATTGGTGCAACTGAATATGCGGGGAAAAGTTTCTCCGCAGTTTACATACTATCGCCATCAGCCGAAAAGCCCTTTCGGACTGCGCCATAATAGTGTGACGGCGATTTTCGAAGATACCGCTAACAGGAGCATGTGGGTTGGCACTTATGGAGGCGGGCTGCACCGGTTGGATCCGGATAATGGTTTAATTGAAGCTGTTGGCGGGGAAGAAGGATTTACCAATGATATTGTCTACAGCATCGGGAAAGATGAAACCGGCGAGATCTGGGTTAGCACCAACAAAGGCCTCTCCAGGTTAAGCACGCAAACCATGACGTTTCATTATTTTGATGCTTATAACGGCCTGCAGGGAAATACTTTTTCCGC
>JAUIFT010000002.1 GCA_030430345.1 Calditrichia bacterium
TATCCGGGGTGCGGGGAGGGATCTCGGTCAGTTGATAATCATTCTCAAAGAGCGTGCGGGCGTTGTCGATGCTCCCCTGCAGCAAGGCTTTTCCCTGCGGCAGATCGCCCTGCGCGGAGATCCCTTCCTGGGCATTCTCCAGATCGATACCGTTCACTGCTTCCACCACGACGATGCGGATGGACTCATTCGCCGGAATATCGTACGGACCGCAGCTCATCAGCATAAAAGGGACGATACGATCGTCCGGATCTTCGACCTGCATGGAACGGTCGCTGCCGTTGAGAATGGCGTATAAGGCTTCCTGGGTGTTGTTGTCCAGGGTAAGGCGAATGGCGTGATCCAGCAACTGGGCGACGAGCACATTGGCCGGCTGGGGGCGATTGTCGCTGGCGGGATCCGCATAGAGGAGGGCATAGCCGGCATAACCGGTGGTACGCAATTCGTCAAAGCGTTCCACATAGTTGCCGACATCGCTGGGGAAGCTGATGTTCGGGGTGTCATCGTAAGCGTATAGTAAGGAGCGGGAAGTGTCGTATGCGACCACTTCATCGGAGCGATTGGCATCATCTCCCCAGCCGTTATGGGCGAGAATATCCTGATAGCTGGGACGGATCAGGTAGGGGAGACCGAGATAAAAATCGCTGATCGCCGAGCTGTTCTCATTGGTTAGCAAGTATTCGATGATGATAAAGTTGTTTGCGCCGGGAAAACTCCAGGCATGGCTGCGCCTTTCTACCCGAATGTTCTCGCCGGTGGTAAAGATTGCGGTAATGGTTTCTTCGGCCTGATTCGGATTAAAGTTTGCGTTTTCGATAAAATTTTCGGTCTTTTGAATCCCTTCAAAATTAGCGTCATCCACCCGGTTAAACGGCCCGTGCTCGCTGAAAAAGAGCGCGCCATCGCGCATGCCGCCCATCCACATTCCGGCGCCGGCCATGTAGGAGCGCTGCTCATCTTTCAGGGGCAGAGTGCCCGGTCCGCCCGGCCAGTCCATGCTGGGGTAAAAGGAAAATTGATCAAGCGGCTCCGCCGCACCAATGGTGCCATCATCGTTCATGGTTTCCCAGAGCATTCCCCGATTATGCACCTCAAAATCGGCATTGCGAATCTGCGCAAATAAGGATAAGCTGCTGGCAAAAAACAGAAGAAAAAGTGAGTGTAAAAAAATGTTTTTCATAAGCTTAAAGCCCTGATAGTTGTTAGGAAATGTTCAGAATTCAGAGTTCAGAGTTTTTAGGCTCGAGAACTTTGAACTCTAAACTCTGAACTTTGAACTTAAAACCCGTATTTAATGCCAAAAAAGAAGCGTCGTTTCTCAAAGTAATTTTGGTAGCTGATATCATACCCAAAGCCATCGACGGAGGATATTTCCCCGGTTTCCACAAAATTGGTTAAGGCATTGGGATCGAAGAAAACATCGCCGAGGGAACGGATGTTTCTGGTGTTGAGCAGATTGGTTACCCGGAGATAAGCGGTGAGTCCCTGCCCGCCCAAAAAGCTGAGGGTTTTATCCACTCGCAAATCGACCGATTGAATCGCCGGATAGCGCAGGTTGTGGAATTCAACATCGGGACTTTCCGGGGTGAGATAAGTAAGCGGCGGGCCGCTGGTGTATTTATAAAGGATACTGGCGCTGGTGTTTTTCAGCAGATAGCCGAGAAATGCCGGGCCGCTGTTCTCCGGATAACGGATGTAAAGATTGCTGCGAAAAACGTGCGGACGGCTGAATACTTTCTCAAAAAGCAAGCGCCGGGTGGTTTCCGTTTCGAAAATCAATTCCAGCTCGTTTTCATCGTCGATATTGATTCTGCCCGGCGTCGCCCGTCCTTCCGTAGAAACCGAGAAGCTGTAATTGAGGCTGAGGCTGAAAGTGCGGCTGAACAATGATTTTAAGGTAAACTCGAAACCGCGGGAGTCGCCGTAATCACCGGGAAAGTTGGTCACGTAAAAAGCGTTAGGAGTAATCCGGTTCTGGAACGGATCATAGCCATAAATGCGCCGGTCGAAAAGATTCGCACGCGGCTCGTTCTGGTCGAAGACATCTTTGTAAAAAGCGGTAACGTCCAGAACGGCGAAGTTGTTGAAGTTATGTTTCAGGCCGACTTCAAACTGGATGGTCTTTTCCGGCCTTAACGGTTCCAGGGTCAGGAAAACGACGCGTTCCGGATCGCCATCGTTCG
Organism: Calditrichia bacterium; assembly: GCA_030430345.1. The sequence goes on from JAUIFT010000002.1 coordinate 2,184, forward strand.
AGGGCGTACGAACGGTTTGTCCGTTCTGCCGGGCGTTGTAGTTTCCCTTCACGATGTATTCCGGACGAAAATAATTGAATTCGAACATCCGGTTCAGCGGCGGCAACTGGCGGAAGTGCCCGTAGTTAAAGTGCAGCAGCGTATTCGTTGTTACCGGAAAGGAAACACCGAGGCGGGGGCTGAACATGTGATAGTCGCGCGAGGGTTCCCGCGGCTGGGCTAAAACGTTTGCGAAAGAATACTTCTCCCGTCCGAGGGAATCGACCTGGTTGCCATCGGGATCAAGCGATGCGTCAAAGTCCGGATCGATGGAAAGGTTAAAAAGGTTGTTGAAGGCAAACCAGTCCCGGTTGGGATTGAAGTAATCGTAGCGCAAGCCGAGATTAAGAATCATCCCTTCGAATTCCATCTTGTCCTGCACGTAGGCGGCAAACTGGATTGGGTGATATTTCTCATGCAATCCGCGATTCAGCCAGTCATCAGAATGATTGGAAAAGGAAGGAAAGCGGTTTTCCTTAACTTCATTAACGGTGTTATAGCGAAATTCGAAACCGGATTTCAAGAGATTGTTATTATCAAGCTGCCAGTTGAAACTGCCGGTCAGGGAAAGGTCGCCATTTTCCAGATGAGTATCGTAGATAAAGGCGTAGGCATCGAAAGGCTCATTCGGATAACCGTCGTAACGGTCGAATCCCCAAATATCCGGATTGATACTTTCTCCCAACTGGGTAAACTCGCTGGGCGTCTCGATAAACTTTTGATGAAACCGGCTGAGCTTCAATTCATAATACATGCTGTTGGAGAGGGTGTGCGTCCATAGAGCGCTAAAGGTCGTGGTGGTGGTATTTACCAGCGAGCCCCAGCCGCGATAGAACTTGGCCTGATTGGTGAAATCGGCATTTTCCTGCAAAGTGGAATGTTCATCGAGATTGTAAAGCCCACTCAGGCGCAGCTTGATGCGCGGCCCGAGGTGAAAGGCGGTATTGACGAGTATATTCTGTACATCGCGGGTATCGCGAGGGCGGGGAAAAGTGTAGGCCTCGCTGGAAAGTTGGGATGAGATGAAAAAGGTGCCGCTGGTATTTCTTTTCGCAAAGAGCGGTCCACCGAGGCTGAGGTAGGCGATCTGATCAGAAAAATCGCGGTAATCATAAATTTGATTCTGACGATAGGCATTCCACCAATTCGGGTCAAGACTACCATCATTGCGGGTGGTGTCGAGGTTGTCCTGAAATTCTTTTTGGGTGGCAGGATCGTAGATGTAGTTACCAAAATGGCGCTGTCCGCTGGGCGAGTAGATGAATTCCGCGGAACCGCTGAATTGATTGCCGCCTTCCTTGGTGATGACGTTGATGATCCCGGACTGCGCCTCGCCATATTCGGCGTTAAATCCCCCGGTAATTACCTGAACTTCTTCAATGGCGTTCAGATTGACATTGGTGAAAGAACCGCCCTGGTCCGCCCGCCCTTCGATTTGTGAGGCAGTGCGGACGCCATCGATATACCACTTTACCTCGTCCTGGGAGCCGCCGCGGATGGCATAGCGCGCTTCTCCCTTGCCACCGCGCCCCTGCAGGGGGAGCCCGTCAAACAAAACCCCGGTTTGCAGAAATATCCCTTCTTTGGTATCGGTAATCGGGAGCTGATCGAGCTCTTCCGCATCGACGAATTGCACGCTGGCGGTAACGTCTTTCTGGATAACCGGACGCTCCGCGGTGACGACAATTTCATCGCCAAGATCAACCGCTTTTTCCTGCATCCGGATGTTTACCCGGGCGGTGTGGTCGACGATGACCCGGACATCTTCCACCCGCACATCCGCATAGCCGATGTAGGAGGCCTGAAGATTATAGCGGCCGGGGCGTAATTGCAAAATGACAAAAATCCCCTCTTCGTCTGTGGATGCGCCGAGCGTGGTGCCCTCGACGCCAATATTCACACCAACCAGCGGTTGTCCACTGTTTTGGTCGGTAATGACTCCAAAAATTTTCCCGGTTTCCCCGGCCTGCAAAGCGGTAAAACTGGTAACAATGAAGGCGAGGATAAAAAGATAGCATCGAAGCGTTCTTACAGGAATCATAGTCAAAATCTCCAGGGCGACTATTTAATAAGTGCGAAAGCTCTATATAGTGTAACTATTAAATTTCGTTTAGAAAAAATGAAAATCAGCCGGTAGCTTCCCAGCCTTCAATGGCGCGAAGCACCCCTTCCAGGTGGGTGCGCATACGTTGATAAGCCTCGCTTGAGTCACGATTCTTCAATGCTTCGAAGATCGCCTGATGCTGCTGATGATCGGATTTTTTGGAATGAAAAATATCGATCAGCAGGCGCTGCTCATTCTGAAAAAGTCCGGTGAGGACGTTCATGATCTGGCTAAAAACAGAATTGCCGGAGGCTTCAGCGATTTTACGATGGAACAACATATTTTTATGATTAAGGATGCTGTCATAGTCGAGATGGGTCTCGGCATCGGCGAGCAGCGATGCCAGCGCTTTGATTTGGGCCGGCGTGGCATTTTTCGCCGCCAGTGCAGCGGTTGTCGGTTCGATGGAGATGCGCGCTTCGATTAAGTCCTGCAGCTGTTTCTTGGTAGGTGTTTCTTTCGAAACAATCGGATTCATCAGGAAAATACTGTTCAGATGCTCTCCGACATATACGCCGGAACCATGGCGCACCTGGATAATGCCTATGGTCTCCAGGGTCTTTAACGCTTCCCGCAATGTTGGCACGCCAACCCCAAACTCCTGGGCAAGGGTGGTGGTCGCCGGCAGTTTCGCGCCAGGGCGGTAACCATTTTCAATGATAAACTGCCGCAACGCATGGGCAAGATTATCAGCAAGTGAGCGTTTATTGATCGGATTAAAAGTATCTGGCATAATTTTCCTGATGTGAGAAAAATTCATAAAGTCATCTTATGACTTGATAAATTTAATCGGCAGCATTAAAATTGTCAAGAAGAAAGACGAGGATCGAAAATTTGTTGCTTGTGGAAATATTCGTTCTCAATAAAAAAGCTGTCGAAAATATCGACAAACCCTTTGATTTAACAGTGAATTTCAGTAGCGGGCACTTTTTTTACTTAAGCCATCGATTTACACGGATTTATAAAAAGTTTTACTGAAAAAAATCTAATATTTACAAATCAGTGTGAATCCGAGTTGATCCGTGGCTAATTTTTAAAAGTGTACTAAGGCGGGGAATAATATAATTTGATTCCAACAAGAAAATAGAAGGTGATCAATGAAGATCAAGGAAATTCTCGTGCTTCACCACAGTCATTTTGACTTAGGGTATACCCATTCGCAGCCGATTCTCTGGGAACTTCAACGGGAGTTTCTGGATGGCGCGCTGGATTTGCTGCAGGCAACGGAAGACTTTCCGGAGCATGCCCGTCCCCGCTGGACGGTGGAAGTAACCGCCCAGGTGCTAAAATGGCTGGAGACCGCCAGTGATACTGATGTGGAAAGATTCCGCCGCTACGCGCAGGAAAAGCGCATCGGTATCTCGGCAATGCTCTGCCACGTTACCCCGCTCTGTACCGCCGAGCAGTTAATTCGCCAGTTGCAGCCGATCAAACGCTTGCGGGAAACCTTTGGGATCAAAATAAATACCGTCAACCAGCACGATATCAACGGGGTGCCCTGGAGCATGGTGGACTTGATGCTTGATGCCGGTATCGAGCTGTTTATCATGGCAATCAATCGTCACCTTGGAGGATTCGCTGCCGAGCGGCCGGCAGTGATTCGCTGGGAAGGTCCTTCCGGGCGAGCGATCAAAACCATGAATGGCGCCCATTATACCATGTTTGATCAAATCATGGACACCCACCTCAACGACCTGGACGCCATGCGCAAAGGGTTGGATCATTACCTTGATTTTCTCGAAAAGGAAAAGAAATATCGCCATGATTTTATCTACCTGACCACCGCCAATGCCCCGGTCTGTTACGACAACTCCCCTCCGAACATCGACGTGGCAAATTTGATCCGCCGCTGGAATGCGGAAGGATTCGAACCGTTGATGCGCTACGTTACCCCGGAGATGCTGCTGGCGCGTATCGAGCAGCTACCGGAAGATGAAATGCCGCTGCACGCCGGGGACTGGACCGATTTCTGGAACTTCGGCTGCGCCAGTAATGCGGTGGTCACCCAAACCAATCTCCTCGCCAAACCCCGACTGTTCACCCACGATATTATTGCTGCAACTGCTACGCGGGAAAAAGCAGTTATGCGGGAAATCGCCGATAAGGCCTGGCTGAACCTTAATTATTACGATGAGCACACCTGGGGCTCCTACAACTCCATGTATCATGACAACAACTTTACCCGTACGCAATCGCATCTGAAGGATGCCCTGGCGTACCAGGCCCGCGAACTCGCCGATTACCTGGCGGTAGATGCGCTGGAAGCGCTCTCCGAAAACCCGCCGCAGGCCGATGTGCAGGGCGGGGTGTTACTGGTAAACAGCGGCCCGGAAGAACGCACGGAGTATTTTCCCATTCCCGATGAATGGCAGGAAGACGGGAAGCGGCTGCGCACTGCCCGTTTTGGCTGGACGAAACGTTATGAAGATCTCAATAAAGCAGCATTCTATGGCCCGGTAACCCTGGCGCCATTTAGCTGGCAGATCGTTCCGCTGAAAGATTTGACAGTCGCAGAGAATAACAGTAAAGTGAGCCACGGACGCTGCGAGCAAACCCTGCCGCGCATAGATAACAAAAGCTTTGATACGATTATCCGCGAACGATACTTCATCGAATCCCCTTTCCATCGTCTCGAATACGAGCAGCCGACCGGGCGAATCGTTCGTCTCTACGACAAAGCGCAGGATTGGGAAGTCATCGATGAAAACAGTGAGTGGACCTTCTTCGAATACGCCCATGAATCTCCCGATCCGCTGATTGATTCCGGCAGGACATCCTACTACAAACGCAGTATGAAGCGGGAAAAATTTGATGTGAATTGCTGGGATCACCACTGGCGGGCCCGGCGGGCGCATGCTACCCGGCCGCTCGGTTTCGATGTTCGCGAACATCCGCGCGGTATTACGCTGGTATTGCATTTTGAAGCGCCCGGACTGGAAGCACTGGAACAGCATATCACCCTTCAGGGAGAAACACCGCTGATCGAACTTTCCGCGAAAATGCGCAAGAAAGATATTCGCACTCCGGAAGGGCTTTATTTTGTTTTCCCATTGAATCTGCCCTCCGGCTGGCGCAGCCATTTCAATACGGCAGGCGTACCGCTGGAGCTGGATGCGGAGCAGTTGCCGGGCAGTTGCCGGGATTGGGTAACCGTAGAGACCTTTGCCTCGGTACATTCGAAAAATCAGAGCGCAATACTCTACTGCCCGGAAGCGCCAATGGTGCAGGTCGGGGATTTTCGTTATGGCCGGGGCAGCACGCAGGTAGAGCGCCCGGAAAATCCGTTGTTGCTCGCCTGGCCGTTGAATAGTTACTGGGACACCAATTTCCGGGCCAGTCAGCCGGGCTGGGTAGAAATCCGCTACGCTTTCCGAAGCACAGGTGCGTTTCAGCTAAGCGGCACGGTGCGGGAAAGCCGAACCGTTTTTAATCCCATCGAAGTGCATCCGGCGATAAACGGGAACCAATACCGGGAAGGGCGTTTTTGCGAAATCGATCATCCCGATGTCGATATTCTCCACGTCAAACCGGCGATGGATGGTGATGGCGCTGTTTTTCGTTTGATCAACCTTTCCGGCAAAACCGCAAAAGTAAAATTACGCCTGCCCGGGAAAAAACTGACCGCCGCCGCATGGACCAATCCGCTGGAAGCGGATGGGGATAATTTACCCGTTCAGGAAGACGCCGTTGAAATAAGTTTGCCGCCGCGAAAAATTAGCGGTATTAAAGTGTTTTCTTGAAGTTTTCAGTGAGAAGACCGTTGATAAAAGTGCCCGCGAAATACGCGAATTACACGAAAGAAAAAGAGGCAATATCCTGTTTTATAGTTGTTTACGATGGGTGATATTGTTGTAATGTTTTTTTGGCGTGAATTATCTAAATGAAACTTGAAAGATATTCAGCCGATTCGAAAGGACTTCCAATGATGCGGATTCTTTTATCCCAAATATTATTAATACTTTTTATTCTTTCCCAGTTGCTGACTGCGCACGATTATTTTCAAATCCATGTTGTCGATGAAGAAACCGGCCGGGGTATTCCAATGGTTTCCCTGACGACCAACAACCATATCCGCTATGTTACGGACAGCAATGGCCTGATCGCTTTTTACGAGCCGGGATTGATGGGGCAGTCGGTCTTTATTAATATCAACGGACAGGGATATGAATATCCGCCGGAGTTGCTCGGCTATCATGGTCTGGCGATTACCCCGCTGGCCGGCGATAGCCTGGTAATCAAGATGAAGCGAAAAATTATTGCGAAACGATTATATCGCGTCACCGGGGAGGGAATATACCGGGATAGCAAGATTCTCGGCAAGCCCCAGCCATTAAAGCGCCCTTTGCTGAATGGGAAAGTGATGGGGCAGGATTCCAATCTCAGCCTGGTACATAATGGCAAAATTTTCTGGTTTTGGGGCGATACCTTTAAGCCGGAATATCCGCTTGGTAATTTCTCCGTTTCCGGCGCAGTATCGGAGTTGCCGGCAAATGGCGGCCTGGCGCCGGAGGTCGGGGTCGATCTCGATTACTTTGTTGATGAGAGCGGCTTTTCTAAAAAAATGATTGAACTACCGGGCAGCGGATTCGTCTGGCTGGCCTGGGTGGCACGAGTGAAGGGCAATTCGGGTAATATCGTGATCGCGACCGATTATGCCCGGGTAAAACCGAATTTTGATAATATGGAACGCGGTATCGCCATCTTTGATGAAACTACGGAGAAATTTGAAAAATACCGGGAGGTGCCGGAGTGGTTGCAAGAATATCATCTCACCAATCACCCTTTTATCGCTCACAGTCAGGGAAAATCGCAATTATATCTCACCTCGGAATTTGCGTTTCGCCGGGTTGCCCCACATGTGGACAGCGTGGCGACTGCTGCGGCGTATGAGTCATTCACCTGCTTAAAACCCGGGAGCATGTTCGACCCGGCCAATCCGGCGTTGGATCGGGCAGCGGATGGCTCTCTGCGTTGGGGATGGAAGCGCAATACCGATATGGTCGATTTAAAACGGCAGCAAACGTTGATTGAAAAAGCGCATATTGATGCTGCGGAAGGCTGGCTGCACTTGCAGGATTTTGCCAGCGGTGCCGCTGTCGTCGTCAATCGCGGCTCAATTTACTGGAATGAATATCGCCAGCGCTGGATACTGATCGGTGGTGCCGGTGTCGGGGAAATCTGGTACGCGGAAGGTGATTCCCCCCTCGGCCCCTGGATCTTCATGCGAAAAGTGGCCGACCATGACATCCATTTCTATAACGCGGTGCATCATCCCTTTTTAGATCAGGAAAACGGCCGAACCATATATTTTGAAGGAACTTATACGAAGGCTTTTCTGCAGACGCAGGACAATTTGCCCCGCTATGAATATAACCAGCTGATGTATCAGCTATCCCTCGATGATCCCCGCCTGTATTTGCCTGCCCCGGTTTATCGGCTGAAAAATGATCGGGGTAATGATTACCGGATGAAAGACCAACTGGATGCGGAAAAGCGTTGGGAATCTGTCGAGGCAGCTCCATTTCTGGCATTTGCACCGGACCGCCAAGCGGAAGGGGCTATTGCCATCTATCAGAAGGGCGAAACGCTTTCCACCGAAGCAAACGGCGCCGCACTGTTTTATGCGTTGCCACCGGAAGCGCAAAAATATGAACAATTATTCGGCAGTTGGGAATGCAAATTTACCGATCAGGTCTTTTTTACCCGCAATATCCGCTTTAAAGTAACAGCCGCTGAAAATTCGATTCATGTGGCAATGGAGAGCCCCGGTTACAGCGTTAGTGAAGTGCTTGCAATGGATGATAGCCTTCACATGACCGTAGGCTTTTTCAATGAAGTACATCGCTTAACCATACAGGTGAAGAATGGAAAATTGAGCGGAAAGTGGCAGCGGAAGGATGCCGAAGGCGTCGGAATTATTGAAGGGCGCTGCACTGATTATCGCCGTTATCCAGTGCAAAATGCCGCGCTTGTCCCTTTATTCAAATATAGCAGCCGGGATGGAAAGACCAGCGTATATGCCATTGAGGATGATATGCCGGAAACCGATTTGCTTCGCGCGGAAAAGCCCCTCTGCCGGGTATGGCAAAATCCGGCGAAATATTTAATCGTTGATCCACAGGTGCAGCAGAGGGAATTATAAATAAAACTCCGGGTAGGATTTCTTGATATAAAGAGTTGTTTTCACTCACCTTGAAATTGTCGAAGGGTGAATAGAGGTTAATAGATTTTTCTTTAAATCCATAAGTTAAATAAGGTCCAATAAATCTATTATCCATGATGAAAAAACGCTGGAAAATACTCCTAATATTCCTGGCACTGGCCGCTTTGCTGGGAATCGTCCCTGCCCTGTTCTCTACAGTGAAATTCCTGCCACAGTTATTGAACTGAAATAGACAGTTCAAGATATACTGTAGTAAGTTTGTCGGATATTCTGAAAAGAAAATAACGGCGCCTCTTATTCCTTCCCTGGCAGGCCCTTAATATCGTTAGCACTCTAATTCAAATTACAATAATTCTTGTTTAAACCATGGATAATACTTTAACTGATTGACATGGCGGACAGTGCTTGTTTACTAACTTTGCAGCTGATAATTCCCTGTGAAGCTTTATCTTCCCGAATTACCCTGATACCGGAAAAAGGAGCTATTGATGGTTTATAAATTGTTACAAATCTTTTCTTTTCTAATGCTTGTCCCACTGTTTTTGTTTGCCCAGCATCCCACCTGTGACGGCAGCCGCTATTTAAGTGATGAATATCCGAAACTGAATATCACCACCGGTGTCCAATTTGGTGAAAGCACTACCATCGGTGGAAATATGAAAACACTGTTTATGGATATCTATCAACCTTCGGGAGATATCGCTGAAAAACGCCCGCTGATAGTGTTTGTTCATGGTGGTGGATTTATATTCGGATCACGCGAAGATATGGCACCAATTTGCGAAGCGTTTGCCCGTCGGGGATTCGTCACCGCTACGATCGACTATCGGCTGATCGATGGAACGGTGACGGACTCGATCGGGATGGCCGATGTTGTTGTAAAGGCTGTGGGAGACCTGCGCGCCGCGATTCGTTTTTTCCGTGAAGATGCCGCTACCGCGAATACCTATCGAATCGATCCGGATTATATTTTTAGCGGCGGCGCTTCCGCCGGAGGCGTAACGGCATCTACTTCTGCAATGCTGGATTCCACCGATAATATTCCCCAATACATGCTGAACGTTATTGCGGCAAATGGAGGATTTAGCGGCAACAGCAGTAGCAATACCCAGTATTCTCACAAGGTGCGTGGTTTACTCAACTATTCCGGTTCCATCCCGCGCGATCACTGGATCGATCCGCAATCTCCGCCCTTTTACAGCGCGCATGATGAGTTTGATCCTATAGTACCTTATGGCTATAGCATATCGAGCATTTTTGCCTTTCCGGTTTATAGTTACGGCAGTGGGGCAATGAAGATTGCGGCAGATGCCGCCGGGGTTGTTAACGAGCTCTATACAGTGGCCAGTAGTTGGGGACATGTCAGTTATTTTCAGGAACCCATCGCGCAAATTGTTCTGAATGCGTCGGCAGCTTTTCTCCATGATATTCTCTGCAATAGTCAAACCTCGATTGCCCAAAACCAGGAGAGTGCCGAACCATCAGTCTCTATTCGGCTATACCCGAATCCCTCAAATGCTGAAGTGACTATCGAAATTGAAAATTTGGCCGGCAATTATACGGTTGATTTTTTCAATGTGCTTGGCGAGCGGGTTTTTAACACGACGGATAACAAAAGCTTTTTACGCCTGAATACGAATCAGTTTACATCCGGCATTTATTTCGTTAAGGTGCAATTTGCCAATCCGGCGGCGAATCCGATTATTCAACGATTATATATTTTGAAGTAAGGCCCGAAGTGAGCAGGCAAGCCCCGGTTTTTTCAATCGGGACTTGCTTAATAAACTGTTAGCTATACAAGCAAGCATCAGGTAATGATATCGCCACAGTTAACATCATTATTATAGGAATGCGTAAATCCTAGCCGCTCCATTTCCTTGCCAGCAATAAAATGATCAAACCATACACCTGGATATTTTGCATTGAAAATGGGACATCCGACGTTGAACGAATTGTACTTGGCTGTTTTATTAATTATTGCTATTGTTAAATCACACTAATCATGAAGGAGAGATAGATGCCTGCTAGTTTCAATCGCTTGTTGATGCCGATATTAATGCCTTTACTGTTATCGCCACTTACCGGTGAAATTCAACTGGGAAAACTGTTTACCAGTGGGATGGTTCTTCAGCGTGGTCTGGAAGTGCCGGTATGGGGATGGAGCGCAGCCGGGGAAACCATTCGGATAACCTTCGCTGGGAAGAATTACAGCGGCACAGTGGATGCGGACGGCAAATGGATGGTGCGTCTGCCGGCGATGGCTGCGGGTGGGCCCTACAAAATGCACGTCATTGCCAAAAGCGGGGAGTTCCTGCTGGAAGATGTCTGGGTTGGGGACGTCTGGGTATGTTCCGGACAATCCAATATGGAATGGCAGGTGGCAATCTCCGGGAATGCAGCTGCGGAAATCGCCGCGGCAAACGATCCGATGATCCGCCATTTCAAGGTGCCGCGTAGCTCTGCTAAAACCCCGCAGGATACCCTGGTGGGGGGAGAGTGGCAGGTGGCCAGCCCCCAAACGGTTGGTGGTTTTACAGCGGTCGGTTACTATTTCGCCCGGGAGCTCCGGAAGAGCGTGGATGTGCCGATCGGACTACTGAATACCAGTTGGGGCGGCAGCCGTATTGAGCCCTGGATGCATGCGAACCCCCTGGGGATGACCAATCCGGAAACCGTGATCGATGAAATCCGCAAGGAACAGGAAGCATTTGCCCGGCAAATTCGATCCGAACTGGAAGCCAGGGTCGGCCCGCTGCCCGATAAAGACGCCGGTATGGATGGCGATACACCGCTCTGGGCCGCTCCTGACCTTGATGATAGTGACTGGGATAAAATTCCTGCACCGGTGTTGTGGGAATCGGATAAATACCAGGGATTGGATGGCATCGGTTGGTATCGCGGCACTTTTGAGCTGAGCGAGACAGAAGCCGCAAATCCTGTTGAGATTGGCGTGGGGAAAATTGATGATTCTGATATTACCTGGGTGAATGGCGTTAAGGTCGGTAGTATGGAAATGCAGTATAACAAGCCGCGGGTTTATCCGGTGCCGGTGGAAGCGCTTCGTCCGGGCGTTAACCATATTGCTATTCGGGTTGAAGATACCGGCGGTGGCGGTGGCATTTGGGGAGAGACAGACCTGATGTACCTGAAAACCGGTAATGATGTACGTTCATTAGCCGGGGAGTGGCGTTTTAAAGTCGGTGCTTTCATCTCCTACAATCAAATTTTTGATAATCAGGTGCCGACAATTCTTTACAATCAAATGATCCACCCGATACTAAACTTCCCAATCAGAGGCGCCTTGTGGTATCAGGGGGAATCGAATGCGGGGCCTGCTGATGCTTACAAGTATCGCGAACTTTTCCCGAAAATGATTCGCGACTGGCGGGAGCGTTGGCAGGTGGGAGAATTTCCGTTCCTGTTTGTTCAGTTAGCTAATTTCATGGCGGAAGATGATCAACCGGCGGAAAGCGATTGGGCCATCCTGCGGGAATCACAATCGGCAACCCTGGCGGTGCCCAATACCGCTCAGGCAGTGATTATCGATATTGGCGATGCAGTTGATATTCATCCCCGGAATAAACAGGATGTCGGCTTGCGCCTTTCCCTGGCGGCGCGAAAGCTGGCTTACGGCGAGGACCGGGTTTACTCCGGCCCGGTCTATAAATCACAGGAAATATTTAAACAAAAAATCGCCATAACGTTTGATCATATTGGCAGTGGATTGAAAGCGAAAGATAAATATGGCTACCTGAAAGGATTTGCCATTGCCGGCGCGGATAAAAAATTTGTTTGGGCAAAAGCGCAAATTAAAGGGGAGAAAGTTTATGTTTGGAATGAAGCAGTGACAGCACCGGTCGCCGTTCGCTACGCCTGGGGTAATAACCCGGCAGATGCCAATCTTTATAATGCCGAAGGACTGCCGGCGTCTCCGTTTCGTACTGATTAGGCCTAAGACTATAGGCTGAATGAACAGATATAAAAAATGGTTGCGGTGCTTGATTTTCGGTCGGCCTACAGCCTTAGGCCCTGGGCCTAATTCCCTAAAGCCTGCCCCAGCAAAAACCGGCAAATATTTTCCATCAGCCGCTGCCGTTGATCGGCGGAAATAATGGTTTCGAAGGGAAATCCGAGAATGACCAGCCGGTAGGTGCCATCGTAGGCGATGCCGGCACTCATATTACTTTCCTTATATCGCCCGATAGTGCGGGCATATTCTCCGACAGGCAGCAGGGCATCCGGCGCTTCGACGGTGTAAATTTCCGGGTGATAGCCGGTGTTATACTGGATAATTTCTTCCGGAGGGAAAAAGGTGCTGTCGATTGATTGTACCTTTCCGCTTTTGTCGGCGTGATTGGTCAACTGGGACATCTTCAAAACTTCAATTCCGAAAAGAGCATCCGGGTGGGGCGGATCGGCGCTATTGCGGCGCGGCTTCATCTTGCGGAAAAGGTCGCTGCCGACATAAGCCCCGGAAATCAGCATATTGCCGCCAGTCTGGCAGTAGGCGCGAATGCGCTCCTGCAGTTTTGCCGGAAAGGCTTCAAATTGTTTCTCCCGCACCGGTTTCGGCCAATCCGTTTCTTTTTCCTCTCCTAAAATCAAATCAACCAGCGGATAAGGATTTAGTGATATCAAGCTGTCCATTACCGCTTCGTCGCTGCTGGAGACAAAACTGTGGCCAGCAGCCCGTACTGCCATACCGTGAATATAGGGAAAATCATGCGTGTTGCCGGGAAGAATCCGTGTTTCGAAATTGGCGTGACTGGCACCATGCCCGGGGGCTTCATCATTGGTCCAGGGGGAAACCGTGGCAAAACCAAACTGGGAACCGATGTAATTCATGTCATAACGATCGGGAACTCCCTGGTCCCAAAAATCCGCAAAACCCTGGATGTTCCCACTTTCCAGCGTCGCCGGGGGGGCGATGCGGTCGAAGCCGTTGACGATCAAGACCGGTGCTTTATCATTGGCCAGCCGGCAAACGGATAGAATTTCGGAAGGAAAGCTTTCTCCCCCGTCATTTACAGCGCTGACCTTGTAACTATAAATTTCCCCCGGGGCAAGATCCGGGATGATGATTTCCGGCTGCTCAGTCAGCACACCGTTGTCAAAGCCGCCGCCTTCCCGGCGGGAATAAACAATATAGCGATCCGGCATCGCCGAGGGTTCCAGGGAGTCTGCTACCGCCTGCCAGCGTAAACGAATGCTCGCCTCCCCATAAAATTCCGCCCGAAAATGACTGACAGGCAGTGGCTGAACGGTATATTTACTTTGATGCTGACTGGCGATAAATTTTAGCATGCCCTTGTAAATTGAGCGGCTAGCATCGAAGCGGAAGCGGGGATCCAGGGCGAACTTCATATCAAGAAAATTATGATGAGATAATAATTCCAATAAGACTGCCGGCACATTGGGGCGGAAAGATTCACTGTAGGGCCGATTCCAAAGACTGCGGCGCTTCCAGGCCGGGTCGTAAGTGCGGCGCAGATCATCCACGATTTGAGTTTGCATAATATCCCCCAGATCGCGATTGGCCAGGCGGGACATTTCATCAGGGAAAATATTTTTTCCTTCAGCATCCTCGATAGTGTAAATCATCAAGGTGCCGATAGTTGTGTCGTTGCTGGTGCGACCGGCATCGGTGTGGAAGGCGAGGGAAAGATCGATGGGGATATTCAGTCCTGCTGCTTCCCGGTTGCGATTCGGGCCAAACGGCGCGCCGCGCAGAAAATTTACCCACTCCCCACGGCTGCGGTAATCGTCGATATAATCATTTTCCGGTTTGTTGGTAACATTGTAGACTAATGAATCCGGCATGCCGGCAAACTGAAGGTAATAACGCGCGCCTTCTATGAAACGCGGCCGTTCGCTGGTGCTGCCATTACGGGCAACATTGCCCATCCCGCCGCCAAATCGCACGGCATCCGCGCTGACAGTTGCCCCGGTGCTGCGACTTCGGTTGCTTAATTCTACGCTGGCACTATCTACACCGGCGCCCTGTTGAAACTGAAAAGTGCCGAGATAAATCCAGGTACTCCCCCCGATTTGTTGATTGACGTGGAATGTTGTACTGCCGCCGCTATGGCGAACGATATATTCTGCATCATCAGCCCGCTCCGGACCGGCAGCGTAGGATATGTAAACGGCATATTTCCCATCTGAGGGAATGTCTGCCTCCCATACTGCCCTAGCGCTGGCGATGCTGTCTGCCCGGACTTCCCGGGTTGTGCCAAGCTGAAAAGGATTGATGCCCTCGGTGTAGGGCGGGGAGCCGATGGCAAAGCCACTGTCGCCGGTTTGCCACTGATGGGTTTCATTATTTGTAAATTCCCGGTATTGGCCGGATGAAGCGCTGTCGTTGTCGACAATAACTTCATTTGATTGCAAATCCCTTTCCCGGGGAAGAAAAACATTTGCCCCGGCGTTTTCCAGCATTGGCACCAGGTAGGGCAGCACAAATGCGCCGGGTAATAAGTCTTCAACGGTTTGAAACACCCGGGCCCGCTGCCATTCCCAGCGTTGTGATTTGTGTTCATAATACCAGCCGTGGCTATGCCAGAGGGCAATATTACGATTGAATAATCCGGCATCCGGTTGAAATGGCTTATCGGCATTCCGGGTAATCGGCATGCCCCGTTGTTCTGCCTTTGGCATGCGTTTTCGGTCATAGCCTGACGCATCGCTGCGAAAGTAATTTGGTACTAACTGTTCGATCGGATATCCATCGCTATAAATAGAGATTTGATAACCGGGATAAACATATTGCAGGCGCTTCCGGCAGGCGTCATAAACTTCGGCGATATCTGTTTCCCGCAGGGGAATGTAGCCGAACGGCGCGTTAAACTTGAGGAATAGTTTTTTGTCGGTTGGGGACGAAAAAATGGTATCTATTTTTGTCGCCGGGTGAAGGCGCAGGGGATCTTCTTCCCGGATACTTTTGCTGAGAAAATCGTGTATCCGCTGATAAGCCTTAATCTTGCTGGCATCGAAGCCGTTGGTATTGTAGGGAAGGGGAGGTTTTTTAGCGGCTCGGAAACTGCAGCTGCTCAGGAAAAGGGCTAGGAGAAGGCCGTATATAATTTTGTATGAATAATTTGGTATGATGAATTTTATCCTCATAAATCGGGTGTTTATGTTTTTTTGTTTTTTTATGGTTTTTGGTGGTTTTGCGTTGTTGTAGTAGAGACGGTTCATGAATCGTCTCTACGTTGATCGTTAATCGTTGTTCGAACAACAAACAACGATCAACGAACAACGATCAACGAAAAACCCCATCCCCGTCAGTTGCCCCCCAGGGGATTTCCGGTTCGAAATGGTGCCAGAGCATCGCCGATATGTGGCGTATCAGCTCCCAGCCTTCGTTATCATGTTCCCAGCTCTGGTCCTGCTGGTTCTTGGTAATAATGCAAAACAGATAATCACCGGAGGGTGCATTTACCAGCACGACTTCCGAGCGGGAGCGGCTCACAGCGCCATTTTTCGAGGCGACCTGGACATACGGGGGAATTTGCGATATCGCTTCATCATCCCAATAGGGGCGGGTGAGCACCCGGTACATTTCTTCACTGGCCGCCGCTGAAACGGCTTTCTTTTCGCGAATGGTTTTCAGCAAACCGGCCATCTCGCGCGGAGATGTTTGTCCCCAACCATATTTGCGATAGTCACTGCTCCGACCCTCGGTGCGGGAGTTTACCCGGGTTGCTTCAAGTCCATGTTCAGCCAGCCAGGTATTAATCGCGGTGCCGCTGCCAGCCAGTTTTTGTAGCCAGAGGCTGGCATGGTTATCGCTGTAGGTGATCATCAGGGATATCAGTTTATCCAGGCTAATTTTTTTCCCTTCCTGATAAGACCAAAGAATACCGCCATCATAAGAATAATTTATGGAATCCGCAGACCAGGCCATTTCTTGTTTGTATTTCAGTTCCCCTTGTTGAATACGATCGAAAATTTTAAGCATAATCGGCACTTTGATCATACTGGCTGTCGGAAAGAGAGTATCGGCGTTTAATGCAAAGGTTTCCCCACTTTGTAAATGCTCAACATAGATGCCCGCCTGCCCGCGGAAATTTTCAATCAGCGGCGTAATTTTCTCCTTTAACCCTTTATTCTCCGGCGTGGATAAGGGCAGAAAGGGGAGTAGTAAAACAGTGATGGCAAGAAAATGTCGGGTAGATTTCATGAGTGTCCTTTTTTAAGGAGTTTCGTTTTGATGCTTGGCTACCAACAGTTTTTTAATACAGCAAATATTTTTCACGTATCCCCAGAAAAGTGACCAGTGGTGTTTGCCAGTCGTTAACCAGCGCACTCACTGATTTCCCGGCGATGATGCCTTCCCGGATCGCATTATTACCGCAAAGGCGGTCAAAATGTTTAACATGCCACTTCAGGCTGTCCGCATACATTTGATGAACGGTATTGACGATGTGAATGCCGGTGAGGTAAGGGCTAAAAGCCTCGCGATCATCTACCTGAATAAATGCGCCTTCACAGCGCTTATCCTGATGTTTCGGATATTTCGATGCGCCGGGAGTCGACACCGGGGTAAAGCTGGTGTCGATAAATTTCACACCCGGTAGTTGTAACTTATTCAGGGCGCCGGTAAAAGCTTTCCCATCAATCCAGGGGGCGCCAAAAATTTGAAAAGGCTGGCTGGTGCCCCGTCCTTCGGAAAGATTCGTCCCTTCCAGGAGGCAAATGCCCGGGTAAACGATCGCTGAAGTTAGGTCGGGAATATTCGGGGATGGCTTGATAAACGGCAGGCCGCTTTCATCATACCATTGCGAGCGTTGCCAGTTTTTCATGGGGATGATCGTTAAGTCTGCCTGAAGCTGATCGCCCAGCCAGTTTTCCTTATTGAACATGGTTGCCAGCTCACCGACCGTCATGCCATGCACGACCGGCATCGGATAGAGGCCGACAAATGTCGCGTACTCCGGTAACAATATATTACCTTCAACTTTGTCGCCGCTGATAGGATTGGGCCGGTCCAGCACAACAAATTGTTTACCCTGTTCCGCCGCCGCCTGCATGCCATAGGCCATGGTATAAATGTAGGTGTAGAAGCGGGCGCCAACGTCCTGAATATCGAAGACGACTACATCTACATTCGCGAGCATCTCCTCGCTTGGTTTGCGGGTTTTTCCATATAGACTGTAAATTGGAATTTCACTGACGGGGTCTTTCTGATCATCAATTTTTTCCCCGGCGTCAGCTTTGCCGCGAATGCCGTGTTCCGGACCAAAAAAG
Organism: Calditrichia bacterium; assembly: GCA_030430345.1. The sequence continues at coordinate 19,739 of JAUIFT010000002.1, forward strand.
GCCGTTACCCGCACATCCGGCATCGCAAGAAAAATATCGCTGATATGTTCCCCGTTGCTGTTGTAAGCAGTATGATTCGTTATAATTCCAACGCGTTTCCCCTGAAAAAGATCTTGGTATTCATTCACCTGATCCAGGCCAGTCAGTGTTTTTTCAGAAACTTGCTCTGCAGCAGTGCACCCGATTAAAAATGCAGATAAGAGCAGTAAAATTAACAGATTCGCTTTCATAAAATTCCACTTATATTTTAATGAAAATTTTTCTTCGGTACATCCACGCCGCCACGGCAAATAACAATAAAACCTGCCCGATGGCATATCCGAGGGAAGCATTGTACGGACCGAGCCAACTGGTGAAGAATGTATTGTAAATCCAACCTTTAAGAGAAATATCGCCACCTTCCCCGGCAAATTTGACGTGGATGAAAATACGCGCAATAATTCCGGACAACACAAAGACAGTTATGGGGTTCACGCCATAAATGACTGCCGGCTTCGCCCAACGATCGATTTTCTGCACATCGATGAGCCAGTAACAAAATGCCAGGAATTGCAAAGCGGCACCGGTGGTGAAAACCACGTATGAACTGGTCCAGAGCGCTTTGTTTATGGGGAAAAGAATGTCCCAGAATAACCCGGTGATGATCGCGATCCAGCCGGCAACAAACATCCAGCCGGTTATCTCCGTTCGCTCCCGCTCCGAACGAAGCCAATAGCCGGTAAGCACGCCGCTGAGTGTGGTTGCCAGTGCCGGTATAGTGCTGAGAATGCCTTCCGGATCCCAGGTCGGTTTCCAGATGTGCCCTTTCAGCAGATTAAAATCCACATACGCGGCAAGATTGCCCTCGATGCTAAGGTCCCCGGCGCCATAACCCGGCACGGGAATTAAGGTCATTATACCCCAGTAAAAAAGTAGCAGTCCAGCGGTAATGGCTATTTGCTGTTTAAGATTAGTGTGGAGACAAAGGATGGCCACGATACAATAGCAAACCGCAATCCTTTGCAGAACGCCGGGAATACGTACCGTTGCGAATTCGAAAAATGGGAAAAGAGCGAGGAAGAGCCCCAGGACAAACAGTATGATCGTCCGGCGAAAGATTTTCCGGTAAATTTCTCCCTGCGTCAAATTCTCCTTCTGTTTGGCCAGGGAATAAGTCATGGAAACACCAACAATGAATAGGAAGAAGGGAAAAATAAAATCCGTGGGTGTCCAGCCGTGCCACGCTGCGTGGCCCAGCGGCGCATAAATAGATCCCCAACTGCCGGGATTGTTTACCAGAATCATACCGGCAATAGTAATGCCGCGAAATGCATCCAGAGAAACCAAACGTTCATTCATAATTTGTCCTGTTCACCTTCACGGTATAAAAAGTAACTTTCAATAACCTGATAATTCCTGGTGGCGGTCAGTGTTTATGTCATCGACGATGTTCATTGTGCAGCGCGGCGGCGCGGAGAAATTTCTTCTTGAAGTTATTTTTACCTCGAAATACGCTCTGACTTTACACTTAAACTGTCAACTTCACAGTCACTGAACTGAAAACTAGAAGAGATAGAGGCCGCCGCTCCGAGACAGGCTGCCAGTGGCCGC
>JAUIFT010000443.1 GCA_030430345.1 Calditrichia bacterium
CAGGAGATACATTTCCTCTCCGAGCATATCGAATATGATTTTAACCATAACAAAAGCGATATTTCCTATATCTACATTTTTTCGGCCATCGCCTTTTTTATAGCGATTATCGCCTGCCTGAACTACATGAATCTGGCCACCGCACGTTCCATGAATCGCGCCAAGGAAGTAGGCATGCGGAAAGTCGTCGGGGCTTACCGTTCTCAACTGATCGGTCAGTTTTTAAGCGAGGCGCTGGTGATATCCTTTCTGTCAATGCTGGTCGCATTCGCCTTGATCTACTTTATTCTGCCGGCCTTTAACGAACTGTCCGGCAAAGCCTTTACGATCGATCAACTAGTAAGCACAAATAGCATTATCGGTGTATTGGTCATTGCGCTGATAGCCGGTATACTCTCCGGCAGCTACCCGGCGTTTTTCCTTTCGAAATTACGCCCGGTTTCCATTCTCAAAGGCTACCGTGTCAACAGTGGTGGCAGGCTTCGCCAGGGAATGGTGGTTGTGCAGTTTGCGCTTTCCGTAACGCTAATTATTGCTTCTTTGGTTGTTTATGATCAACTGAATTACATCAAGGAGAAGCGACTGGGTTTTAATCAGGATCAGTTATTGATCGTTGATATCAACAGCGGCGATGCCCGCAGATCCTTTCAGGCGATGAAGAATGAATTCGCGAAAGGGCCTGGCGTTAAGTCGGTATCGGTTTCCTCCCGGGTGCCCGGCGAATGGAAAGACCTCACCGAAATCACCATTCGTCCCACTGCCGGCAGTAATGACAATCTGATGACGATGAATTTCATCGGTGCTGACCGGGAGTTCCTCTCCACTTTCGAGATTGATCTACTTAGCGGGAAAAATTTCAGTGGCAATGCCGGCAGCGATTCCGCCTCGGTTATCCTCAATGAAACAGCTGCCGCTTTGCTCGGCTTTGCCAACCCTGTTGGTGAAACGGTAACGATTCCTGATGCACCTTTTCAGGCGACAGTGATTGGCGTGGTTAAAGACTTTCACTTCCGTTCATTGCATGAGGCAATTGGCCCACTGGTGTTGGGCGGTTGGAAAAACCCGGTTCGGGTCATCGATTATTTTTCAATCAGAATCGATGGTAGCAATACTCCCGAAGCGCTGACTTACCTGCAAGGCGTCCATGAAAGCTTTGACCAGGGGACGCCATTTGAATTCAATTTTCTTGATGCGAAGCTATCCCGCTATTACATCACCGATGTTCGCACCGGGCGAATGGTTGCCATTGCCACATTACTGGCAATCATCATCGCCTGCCTCGGCCTGTTTGGGCTGGCAGCTTTTACCGCGGAGCAGCGCACCCGGGAAGTGGGCATCCGAAAAGTGCTCGGCGCGACTGTTCCCGGCATCGTAATGCTCTTATCCCGCGAGTTCACCCGATTGGTGGCGATATCCATTATCATTGCCGCCCCGCTGGCATACTTCTTAATGAACAGCTGGCTGCAAAATTTTGCCTATCGCACCTCATTGGGCGTTAGCACATTTGCCCTCGCTGGCGCGCTTGCAATTATCGTTGCTTTGTTGACCGTAGGATTCCAGGCGTTAAAAGCAGCACTTAGCAACCCGGTCGATGCATTGAAGTATGAATAACTGACAGCATTCAAACGAGCGGCCTGTTATTGCGGTTCGCTCGTTTGGTAAACTCACCAATCCCGATACGGCCTCCGCAATCAGGTAAATTCTGAAAAACATTTCCCAGATAATCTAGTGACGAAGTGTTCACAATCGAACAATAATTGTATGTCATCGAACAGTTCCCACTAACTACAGCGACTCGAAATTCATATCAACACTGTTATTCATGGCAAATAAGCTATCTGGCATACTTCTTGAAATAACCTTAACGGATAAACCGATATTAGCGGAGTGGAAAATGCTAAAAAACTATTTCAAGATTGCCCTGCGGAACTTTGCCAAATCAAAACTTTATTCATTTATCAACATTTTTGGGCTGTCTGTCGGCATCGCCTGCTGCATCTTATTACTTCTGTTCGTTCGCCATGAATGGTCTTTTGACAATTTCCACGAGAAGAGTGACCGCTTATTCCGCGTTATTGTCAGCGAGAATTATGTCAAGAACGGGGTTCGGGAGATGGCCTACATGCCTTTACCAGTAGGACGCACACTAGCTGCTGAATACCCGGAAGTAGAAGCTTACGCCCGTTTCCTCGATTGGGACGCAGTCGTTGAGAATCAGGACAATACCCATCGGGAAAACATTCATTTTACTGATGCGGCATTTTTCGAGATGTTCAGCTTCCCGTTACTGCAGGGGAACAGCAACCAGGTGTTTGCATTACCGAATTCAATTGTGATTACTCCTCAGCTCGCTAAAAAATATTTTGGTGAAAACAATCCTCTCGGGGAATTTCTTCAGATAGATTTTGGTTTGGGGGCAACTCAGAGTTGTCAGGTCACCGGCATTATCGCTCCCCCACCGGCAAATTCCAGCATTACCTACACGGCATTAATGCCTATCCCCGCCCATCCCTATTTTGAACGTAAGCGGGATCATTGGACGAACTTCAACGGCTCAACGATAGTATTGCTTAATGAAAGCCAGTATCAAGTGCCTTTAGCAGAGAAGATGCCGGCATTTGTCAAAAATTATTGGGGGGAATTCATCGGCAAACAGATTGCCCGGGGACAGTTCGTCGATGAAGCCGCGCCGATGCAACTTCGTTTTCAGCCGATCCGGGATATCCACCTTGATACAAATGTCGCCTTTTCTTCCGAACCAGTGAGCAATCCACGATACTCTTATATTCTTGGTGGCATCGCATTTCTTGTTCTGTTAATCGCCAGCATTAATTTTACGACGTTAGCGATTGGCCAATCTGCGGATCGTGCCCGGGAAGTGGGCATGCGAAAAGTGCTTGGCGCCGTTCGCAGACAGTTGATCGCGCAGTTTTGGGGGGAATCACTGCTTTTATGTCTAATCGCGTTAGTCCTGGGGATCGGCCTGGCGGAGCTACTCTTACCGGTATTTAACGAACTTGCCGAAACCCAGCTACAAATCGACTACCAGGTTCAGGGCGTTGCCATTCTCTTCCTATCCGCGATCCTTTTCCTTACCGGATTAATCGCTGGTGGCTATCCGGCGTTATTTCTTTCCCGCTTTCAGGCGATTGCCGTTTTAAAGCAGCAAACCCGCAGCGGCAGTTCCATGAAAAACCGGGTCATCAAAGGACTGGTTGTTTTGCAATTCAGCCTTTCAATTTTCCTGATTGTCTGTACGATTCTAATGGCGGAACAACTCCGCTTCATTAGTAATAAATCGTTGGGCTATGATATATCCCAGGTTGTAGTGATTCCCACGCAATCTGAGTCGCGTGGGGAGGATTTGCTGAATCTGCTGAGAAATTCTCTCAGTGAGTCACCGGAAGTCCTGAGCGTTAGCGGTACCAGCAGTTCTTTTAACCGGGGATGGAGCTACAATGGTTTTAAGCATGAAGGAGAAGAATATGCCAGTTTTGTTTACAAGGTCGATCCGGACTATCTGCAAACGCTTGACATCGAACTTATCGAAGGCCGGGATTTCCGGAAAGATGCACCGGCCGAGCTAACGGATGCGATTATTGTCAATGAAGCATTTCTAAAAGAACTGGAGTGGGAACTGCCGGTCGTCGGTAAACAGTTAACCGGCTGGCCGGACGATGACAATGCCAATGGCCCTTCTGTTGTTGGCGTTGTCAAAGATTATCATTTTCGCTCTTTGCATCATAAAATTATGCCGGTGATGTTGATAATGGATCCGGAATGGCCAATCAGCCACATCCTGGTGAAACTGCAATCTGAGAA
>JAUIFT010000444.1 GCA_030430345.1 Calditrichia bacterium
ATGAACTTAATGCAAACCCGAAACTATGGGGTACTGAAGCATGCAGCAAAACGATACGCGAAAGTTGATAGTCACACTATATGTGCTGACAGTTCTATTCCTTGGAGCTATTTATTTTCAAGGTGAGATGATCAAAGAACCCGGGGCGATAGCGACGCTCAAAAATGCCAATTATGCTGGTGGTGGTATTATTTCATCATTCCAGTTAAGTGGTGAAATGGCATTCTTGACGCTTGTTTCGGTAACGCTGTTCTTTGGATTTGCCTGGTTGGTTTCCCGCGCCAGAAATTATTAATTTTTTTGATATTGTATGGAGACACCGAATGCTTCGGTTCATTTCGAACTGAGGCGTTCGGTTTTTTATGTACCCTGCTTAATCGATAATGCTCATATATCCGTCCAGTAAGTTCGCTGCCAGGCAGGAATGTACCGGCAGAACAACAATAAGATCTCCGATAGAGAATTCCGCGAATAACGCGTTGCTTGTTTTGATGATGCCATGCTCCTGAGACAATCGAACAAGCGCAGTGTTTTCCAAAGAGGGCGTCCATCCATCTCCGGAGGGAAAGGCGATTCGCCCAAAGCTTTTGCTCCTTCCATCTGAAAGAAAATCCTTCGACAGATGAACGGCGCCACCATAAATGACGACCTCCAGCCGTTCCCGGTGTTTTGCGACGATCGGGCAGGCGACAGCCAGTGAAATATCCGCTTCGCTACAAGCACCGATCGCTTCTTGCATTAAGTCGTAAAAAATAAAATTCCCGGGGCGGAACTCATCTAACCCGCCAAGATCTTCAACCAGCGAAGCTGTTGGGGTATCCCCGAGGGATATTTTTAGGGGAGCGTATCCTTCTTTGCTTAAATGGGATTTGATATTTTCCAGTCGCTGTAAAGCGCTCTGATGAATTTCATCTACCTGGCCGGGATGCTTTACATTGTAGGTATGGCCGGCATGGGCAAGCAGGCCGGTCAGCGTCAGGTGGGAAGCGCTTTTTAGCGCGTTTGCTACCGCTGCTATCATTTCGAAATTATCCCACAAAATACCGGTGCGATGGTATCCTGTATCTATTTTTATCCAGGCATTGATTTTCGCGGAGGTATGGCCGGCAAGATGCGCGGCGCTTTCTGTTGATTCGAGCAGTATGCCCAGCTGAACTTTTCGGGCCAGGGCATCGATTGCCGCCGCTTCGCGCGGATTATAGGGAAAAGCGATAATAATATCCGTCCAACTATCCCGGGCAAATTTTTCCGCCATCTCAACCGAGGAAACAGTGATTGCCTTAATACCCGCTTCCCGGTACCAGCTGCCAACCTCTACCGACTGATGGGTTTTAAAGTGAGGTCTGCAAAGGATATTTCGTGATGCGGTTTTGTCGAGCACTTTGGCGATATTTTTTAATGCCTGAGATTTTCGAATAACCAGGGTGGGGCGGGTGATACGCTCATATATCGGATGTGTCATTGACTATCCTGCTTTTTGTTGATTTTTAAAATAGCAAATTATCAATTCTCTGGCGGATTGGGATACATTATATTCTGTTTAATGATTGTAATGATTCGCGAGATGTTATCCAAACGTTCTGTGCAGGTTGCCCTCACCTTTCTCCTGCTGTCCTTTTTGGCAATTCCCCTTCCTTCACCTTTATTTCCGGATGATTATAGCGCGGTTGTTGTGGATCGCGAGAATAAAATTCTGCGGGCATTTTTACACAGCGAGGAGCAATGGTGCTTACCTCCACGAGACGATTTAATCGTCCCGGAGAAGCTGAAAACAGCCGTACTGCACTTCGAAGATCATTATTTTTACTATCATCCCGGAATTAATCCTGTCGCTGTTGCCCGGGCACTTTTTCAGAACATCAGCCGTGGAGAAAGAGTTAGCGGCGCCAGTACCATTACCATGCAGGTTGCCCGGCTGATGCAGCCGAAACAACGGACATACCTGAATAAAATTCTGGAAATCTTCCAGGCCCTGAAAATAGATGCGTTATACAGCAAGGAAGAGATACTCCGGATATATTTGAACCATGCCCCGTATGGCGGTAATATCATCGGTTACCAGGCCGCTGCGTTACGCTATTTTCAAAAGATGCCCGATCAGTTGACCTGGGCAGAATCGGCAACATTAGCGGTGCTTCCCAACGCGCCAGGACTCATTTCCCCGGATGTTAATCCGGATAAATTAAAGGAAAAAAGGAATCACCTGTTAAAGAAGATTTGGAAAGAAGGCATTATCGATGGTGCTGATTATGAATTGGCGCTTCTGGAGAACATTCCCCGCGGATCAGTGCCATTTAATATACGGGCGCCTCATCTGGCCCGTTATCTGAAAAAGCGGGAAAAAGCCGGTTTGATAGAGACAACAATTGATGGCAATATTCAGGAGAATGTTGCGGTACTGCTAAACCGGCATGTGCGTTACCTGGCAGAACAGGGAATTTATAACGGCGCTGCTTTAGTGGCTGATACCCGAAGTGGGGAAGTGATTGCCTATATTGGTTCGCAGGATTTTTTCGATACCATCCATGATGGCCAGGTGGATGGCGTTCGGGCAGCCCGATCATCAGGGTCCCTGCTAAAACCGTTTTTGTATGCGTTAAGCATTGATGATGGTATTATTGTCCCGCAAACGTTGCTTAAAGATGTACCGACCTACTATGGCTCTTTTGCCCCGCAGAATGCCAGCGAAACTTTTGACGGTATCACCTCAGCACAATCTGCTTTAACCCGCTCCCTAAACGTTCCCGCCGCACGACTGTTATATACATACGGGGTGCACCCATTTTATCTATATTTGCAGTCAAATGGCATGTCCACACTTTTTCGCAGTGCCAACGACTATGGCTTACCGCTTATCCTGGGCGGTGCGGAAACAACATTGTGGGATATGGCGAAATTTTACCGGGGACTGGGAACGGCAGGAAAAATTTCGCCGATAAAAATATTAAAGAATCCGGCAAAAAACCGGAGCGGGGCACAGGTCGACGTCAGCCCGATGGCCAGCTATATGACCCTGAACATGCTGCGCGATCTGCAACGGCCGGGCGCTGAATATTATTGGGAGCAGTATAATAACCAGTGGCCACTGGCCTGGAAAACCGGCACCAGCTACGGGCAACGAGATGCCTGGGCAGTCGGCGTTAGCCTACAATGGACAATTGCTGTCTGGGTTGGTAATTTTAATGGAGAAGGGAATGCCAACCTGGGAGGCGCAAAGAGCGCCGGCCCACTTTTATTTGATATCTTCAATTATTTACCAAAAGCGGCTGATCTTGCCTGGTTTTCCCAGCCGGAAGCGGAGCAGGGATCGTTGGAAATTTGCCGGGATACCGGTTTCCGGGCCAGTGGCGATTGCCCGGAAAAAGAAACGATTGATGTGCCGCGCTTCATGAAGCCACTGCGATTGTGCCCATATCATCAGCGTATTTTTCTTGCCAATAACCAGCAATACCAGGTTTGCTCACTTTGCTGGGAAAGCGGTGAATACTTTATGACGCAACGCCTGTTATATCCGCCGGACGTTGTTCAATATTTGCGGAGACGGGGGGAAATGGTTAACAATATCCCGGGGCATCACCCGGATTGCCCGGCACAAAATGACCAAAAGCCGCTTCAGATATTATATCCCCAGGAAGATGCACGGCTGTGGGTGCCGAGAGAGTTTGGCGGCGAACGACAGAAAATTGTTTTGAAGACTGCCCATCGTCAGGATGATGTGAAAATATATTGGTATCTTAATGAACATTATCTGGGTAGTACCGAAGACAGGCACGAAATGGCGGTTTCGTTGGAAAAAGGATGGCATGTGCTGGAGGTGGT
>JAUIFT010000445.1 GCA_030430345.1 Calditrichia bacterium
CAATGGGATATTTTCCGGGTATTTCTGCGCAGTTTTTTTGTGCAGTCGATGTGGAATTATCGCAGCCTGATATCCGTCGGCTTTGGCATTTGCCTCTTGCCGATTCTCCGGCGATTGCATACGAATACGGAAGCGCGGAAAGCATTTATGGATCGCCATCTGAAATATTTTAACGCGCACCCATATATGGCTTCCTATGCACTTGGGGTGTCGATTCACCTCGAAGAAGCAATCGCCGCCGGTGATAAAGATGCCCCGAAAAAATTGCTTCGGATCAAGGAACTGTTGGTGGGAATTCTCGGCGCGACGGGAGACCAGTTGTTCTGGTCCATTATTAAACCATTTTCATTGATCATTGGCGTTAGCTTGTTGATCTTGACGGCAAACCCGCCAATGATACTGGGAATACTGGCTATCACTTTTTTGCTCTATAACATCCCGCATATCTACTTTCGCTATAATGGTTTACGGGAAGGTTACCGTTATGGCATGGATATTTATCAAAAGTTGAATGAACAAAGATTTCAATGGCTAAAAAATTGCTACTTTTTCGCCGGGACATGTGCGTTTTTGTTGTTTTTGGCTATTTTAATTACTAAACTAATTAAGGTCGGCTGGCTGGAACTGGGCGCCATGCTCGGTGCCCTGGTTGTCGCGGTCTTACTATATCGTTTTACCCGTAAATTTTATTTGACTGCCGCTGTTATTTTTATTCTCGGCATTCTTTCCGGTTTTATCGTTTACGGTGTATAACATTTAAAAACAGCTGGTATATGATTTCAAAAACATTCTGTATCAAAAACAAATATGGTCTGCATGCCCGTCCGGCAGCGTTGCTGGTAAAAACGACTAGTAAATTTCAGTCGCATATTGAAATATCCAAGGACGGTTTGCGGGCAAATGGAAAGAGCATTATGGGGTTGATGACCCTGGTTGCTGAGGTTGGGAGCGAAATTGAAGTAAATATTGATGGGGTCGACGAAGAAGCGGCAATGGATGCGATCGCAAATTTAATCGAAAATAATTTCGATGAAGAATAGCGATCATTTATGCCATCTGTAAACTATTTCCAGTATCGTCGAAAACAGTAAGGGCGATTTCGTTTCTATGAAGAACAAAACTGAAGATACCGCCGTGCAGGAAATTGTTCTTGAAGGGGTTGCAGCCTCTCCGGGAATAGTTATCGGCCCGTGTTTTCTATATCTGGAACCTTTTTGGGAACCAGAGCCCCGGGTTATCTCCCGCGATGAAATTAGTAAAGAAATTGATACCTTTCGTCAATCTGTCCAAAAATCCCACGACGAACTGAAAAAATCCTACCAAAATACCCTCAAGCAATTCGGTAATGATGTCGCTGCCATTATGGAAATGCAAATGTCATTTCTCGAGGATCATATTTTTCTGCAGGAAGTGGAAGATGCGATCGAAAAAAAGCGCTACGATGCCGCTTATGCAACGTTTACCGTCTTCCGGAAAAAGAAAGAATATTTTCTGCAGATGCCGAACGAATATTTTCGGGACCGGGCATTCGATATTCAGTTTTTAAAAGAATCAATTATCAAAAATATCCTCGGTAAGAGTAAAAATTTCGCAACCTCTATCGGCAAACCGGCAGTGGTTATTGCCCGGAATTTGAGTCCCACCGATACTGTACAGCTCTACCAGCAGCGCGTATTGGGACTGGCCACGAATATGGGTGGGAAAACTTCCCATACAGCGATTATTGCCCGATCGTTAGGAGTGCCGGCGGTGGTTGGTTTGAAAAAAATGACCGACCTGGTGAAAACCGGCGATACCGTTATCCTTGATGGCAACAATGGGAAAGTGGTCTTGAATCCCAGGCCGGAAACAATTGAAACTTACCGGGAACAACAGCGCATTTTTCATAATCTGGAAGAACAGCTTTTAAAGGAGAGCACACTGGAGACCCAGACCCAGGAAGGAAAGCGAATTTATGTCCATGCTAACATCGAATTTCAGGATGAAATTACCCATTTGTTAAAGGTTGGCGCGGATGGTATCGGTCTTTTCCGGACGGAAGGAATTTTTCTAAATAGCAATGATTTACCCTCGGAAGAAAAACAGGCGGAAATTTACAGTAGCATTGCCGCAAAGATGTATCCCCGCAAAGTGGTTATCCGTACCCTGGATATTGGCGGCGATAAAATCATCTCCGGCTTGTTGGATAACAAGGAAGAAAATCCGTTTCTCGGTTGGCGGGCGATCCGTTTCTGGCTGGATCACCGGGCCGGATTTATGGCACAGCTGAAAGCGATTTTACGTGCCAATGTGAAAGGCAATGTACAGATATTGCTGCCAATGGTGAGTGGTCTGGGGGAAATTTACCAGGTCAGGGAGCTGCTGGAGGCCGCCAAGGAAGAATTGCGCACTGAAGGGTTAAAATTTGGGGAATCGATCGACCTGGGCATTATGATCGAAATTCCCTCGGTGGTGGTAATGGCGGATATTCTTGCCCGGGAAGTTGATTTCTTCAGTATTGGCACTAATGATTTGGTGCAGTATACCCTGGCGGTTGATCGGGGAAATGAGAAAGTTGCAAACCTCTACTCCCATTTTCATCCGGCAGTATTGCGCATGATAAAAATGACTATTGATGCCGGTAAGCAGGCAAATATCCCGGTAGGCATGTGTGGGGAAATGGCCGGTGACCCGCTGGCAGCACCAATTCTGCTCGCCATGGGATTTGAATCGCTAAGCGCTTCCCATTCAGTGATTCCGGAAATTAAAAAAATTATCCGGGAGTTGTCTCTCGCCGATTGCGATGCGCTTTATAACAGCATAAAAGATATTTCCATCACCAGTGAAATCATTCAGGTTGTTAAGGCATTTTTCCGGGAGCGCTTCCCGGATATGACCCACCGTTAATACTGCGGTAAATCCTCCGCAGGCATTTCCGATAGCTTTGGATTCTTTTTATCTTTGTCAGAAAGTAATGGCGCCATTTCGATCGGCCAATCGATATTTACCTGCGGATCATCCCAGGCAATGCCGCGTTCTCCTTGCGGGGAATAAAAATCGGTGCATTTATAAATGACGTCAACAGTATCGCTGAGCACATAAAAACCATGTGCGAAGCCTTCGGGAATATATAACTGCCGCTTATTTTCGCTGGAAATAGTAACACCGGTCCATTGCCCGAATGTCGGCGAACCACGGCGGATATCCACGGCGACATCAAAAATTTCACCACTCACCACATAAATCAGTTTTCCCTGCGGCTGAGTGATTTGGTAATGCATGCCGCGTAGAATGCCTTTGCTGGATTTAGAATGGTTGTCCTGCACAAATGTTTCCGGAATGCCGCAGGCGCCATATTTACTGCCATTGAAAGTTTCCAGAAAAAAACCACGCGGGTCAGTAAAAACCCGCGGTTCAATAATGACAACTCCCGGTAAGTTCGTTTCAATTACTTTTAAGCTCATTCTTTCCTTCTCCGTTCGGAACTGCGTTACAGTCCTTGTTACTCAGATACCGGGCTTAATACCGGGGAGCCGACCGCCAGGTAATGATAGCCTTTTTCGGTGAGATCATCATAATCCGGAATCATTCGACGGCCGTCGATAATCATATAGGGCGGTTTTACCGTCTCCATGATGGTGCTGGATAATCCGCGGAATTCTTCCCAGTCAGTAGAAATGAACAGGGCATCGCTGCCTTCCAGCGCATCTTTCGCTGAATCAAAATATTCGATTTTTTCGAAGAGGATATTGTTTTTTACGCTAAACACTTTACTGGCTTCTTCATTGGCCAGCGGATCGTAGGCTCGTAATTTTTTGACC
>JAUIFT010000446.1 GCA_030430345.1 Calditrichia bacterium
GCTTCTGGGACTTGTAAAGCTCCATTTCCATCTGGAGCTTCTCAGTAATATCCCGAAATGCCAACACGGTGCCGATGGTTTGTCCCGTTTCATCATGAATCGGGGCGGCATTTAGCGAAATCATCCGATTCGGTTGATCACTGCGGGAATTATTTAAACGGGCTTTATCGATTTCAATCATCTGGTCTGTTTTGAAAACCATGGCGACCGGGGAAATTTTTTGTCCAGAAACTTCACCGGATTCGCTCAAACTGGTAATATCAAAAATTTCTGAGATTGGTTTTCCGACCGCCGCTTCCTGGGACCATCCGGTAACGGATTCGGCAACATCATTGACTAGCCGAACATTGCCATCAACATCGGTGGTAATTACACCGTCCCCGATACTGCGCATGGTGACACTCAGTCGCTTCCGTTCTTCCGCAAGCTTGTCCAGGTACTGTTTCCGCTCCAGCGCATTGGAAATATGCTGCGCGACGAACGTGAGCACCTCTTTATCCTGCTCGGTATAGCGGATGTCTTCCCGATAACTTTGCACGGCAATTACCCCGATAGCCTTACCGCCGCGCTTTAAAGGCACGCCCAACCAATCGACGGCAACTTTCCCCAGTTGCGCGACTGCGCCATCTTCAATCATTTTCTCAATATCTTTCCGGGTTAACAGCAAGGGAATGCCAGATTCGATAATGTATTCCGTAAACCCTTTTTCCCGCTTGCGTTTTCGGGGAGTTAGCGGGAATTCCTTATCAAATTCATCGACAAAATAAGGACCAATGATCTCATCCGTTTTCTCGTTATAGAGGGCAATATAGAAGTTATCGGCATACATCAACTCCCCGACAATGCGATGGATAGCCGCATAGAATTCCTGAATATCTTCGACGTAACTGGTGCGCTCGGCGATGCTGTAGAGGGCAGATTGCACCTTGGCGGATCGTTTCCGCCGGGTCATATCACGCATAATGCTATGAACAAACTGTTTGCCGGAAAGCTCAAAGGAAACCGCTGAAACATCTACTGGTAAGCGATCTCCGCCTTTTCGGTAAACTTCTGATTCAAAATTGGCAAATCCATTTTTCTGAAATAAAACCTGCTGCTTACGGATGATCGTTTTTTGATCATCAGGATAAAGACTGAAAACATTTTTCTGGAGGAGTTCTCGCTCGGCGTACCCGAGCTTTTCGCTGGACTTTCGGTTTACATCGATAATTTTACCATCGAAATCATGGATAATAATCGCATCATTGGAATTTTGAAAGAGAGTGCTGAATTTCTCTTCGTTGAACTTAAAAAGCGCCCGATAATCAATGTCGCTTTTCTGCGGTTTCTTCTTGTTTACAGTAGACATTTAACAACAATCCGGTTGTGTTTAACTGTAATTTTATCCGAATATCCCAATGCTTCGGCGTTACACAGCAGTCATGCTTTTGCCATAGATAAAATAACGCGGTAAAACTGCTACACTAACAAGATTTATTTAATTCTTTTTTTTATTGCAAGTGTTTACCTGAGATCACAATAAACAGATTCAGCTTATTCTGACGAAACGATTTTATAGAAAATAATGGTAGAAGGGCAATTAAAGAAGGGAGAATTTCAAATTGCAAATAGAATCCCGCTCAGCAGGCGGCAAATAATGCCGGTAGTTTATACCATATCCCTGGCATAAACTACCGGCCGCCTCTGACTTAGACAGTAACGGGCTTTATTTAATACTAGCTATTGAACGCTTCAAATGGAATTAATCCATTTGTTTCCGTAAAAATGTCGGAATGTCCAGATCATCGATTTCATCATCGAACGAAATGTTCTCGGATTTGGTTCTGGCAACCTGCTTGCTGCCACTGGCCTCATCGGTTTTCTTCTTCTTTTCCCGCATAAAGGTCGGCAGGTCCAGCAGCTTCGGACTGGGTGCGGCGGCATCATCTTTCGGCGGCTGTACCACTTTCCGGTCTTCAACATTAAATCCGGTTGCAATAACGGTAATAAATACCTCATCGGTAAGATTCTGATCGATGACTGCACCAAAGATAACGTTTGCATCTTCGCCGGCTTCTTCATAGATGATAGTTGTTGCTTCGCTAACTTCATAGAGGGACATATCCGTACCACCAGTGATGTTGACCAGTACGCCACGAGCGCCACGAATGGAAACACCTTCAAGGAGCGGGCTGGAAATCGCCTGCTGCGCCGCCTGAACCGCCTTGCCATCACTCTTCGCATAACCGGTTCCCATCAGGGCATCGCCCATCTCGGACATAATCGTGCGAACGTCGGCAAAGTCCAGGTTGATCAATCCGGGCACGGTAATCAAATCGGAAATCCCTTTGGTTGCATGGAGCAATACGTCGTCGGCAACCTTGAATGCATCGAGCAGCGGGGTAGATTTATCAACGACTGCAAACAGACGCTGGTTGGGAATGACAATCAGCGTATCTACGGTTTTGCGCATTTCATCGATACCTGCTTCTGCACGCTGCAAGCGCTTCAGCCCTTCAAAATTGAACGGCTTACTCACGATACCAACCGTTAACGCGCCCAGTTCCTTGGCAATTTCCGCCACAACTGGTGCAGCACCGGTACCGGTACCACCGCCCATGCCGGCAGTAACGAATACCATATCCGCCCCGGAGAGCACTTTTTTAATTTCTTCCCGGTCTTCATCCATTGCCTTACGACCGACTTCCGGGTTCGCGCCGGCACCGAGTCCCTGGGTTAACTGTTTCCCGATCTGGATTCGGGTTTGCGCCTTGTTTTGCTCCAGTGATTGCGAATCCGTATTAATAGAGATAAAATCGACCCCGGCCAGTCCGGCATCAACCATCGTATTAATCGCATTTCCACCGGCGCCACCAACGCCGATCACCTTCAACTTAGCGTTCAGCTCAGCTCTTTCGTCAAATTCAATGGCCATTTACGCCTCCTTAAATTAATGATTACTGTCTAAGTCTTTACCTTCTTCCGTGAACTAGAAAAAACGTTTAAAAAATTGTTTAAAACTGCCTAATACATCATCCCAAACGACCTCGCCTTCACTTTCCGAGGTTAGCGGCCCATCTTCATGATAGCGAGGTGCATAGAGGCAAAGTCCTACCGCGGTACTATAGATCGGGCTTTGCACGGTATCCGTCAATCCACCGAGATGCTTGGGAACGCCCAAACGCACCGGGACACCCCAAATTTCTTCTGCCATCGCCGCAGTGCCTTCCAGTAGTGCACCACCACCGGTAATAACCGCCCCGGCAGCCATCAGCTCCAGCAACTCGGATTTCTTCATCTTTTGATAAATCAGCGTCACCATCTCTTCCATTCGCGGGGCGACAATATCCACCAGAACCGATTTGGAGATTGTCCGCGGGGGGCGGCCGCCAACGCCGGGCACCATAATGGTATCCTGCGCCGTCAGGTTATCCCGGCTAACGGTGCTGTTCTTCACCTTGATCGCTTCCGCCTGCTCCGGCGGGGTGCGCAGCCCGATAGCAATATCATTGGTTACATGCTGTCCACCGAGGGCGACCACCGAGGTATGCTGGATGTGTCCGTCGAAAAACATGGCGATATCGCAGGTGCCGCCACCGAGATCGACCAGCGCCACGCCAAGGTTTTGCTCATCTTCATCCAAAACGGCCAGGCTGGAGGCCAGTGGTTCCAGTACGATTTCTTCCACTTCGTATCCGGCGCGCTGCACGCTTCGCACGATATTCTGTGCCGAGGTAACCGCCGCGGTAACGATGTGCACTTCCACTTCCAGGCGAACACCGGACATGCCCACCGGATCATGAATACC
>JAUIFT010000447.1 GCA_030430345.1 Calditrichia bacterium
GCGGGGTAGCGACCTGATGATAACCAGCCTTGAACTCCAACTCATAAGCCAGTTTTTCCAGCTCACTGCGAATCACGCTGCCATTCGGGAGCCATAAGGGGAGTCCTTTCCCGACTTCATCATCGATAACGTAAATTTCCAACTGAGCACCGAGCTTACGATGGTCGCGCTTCAAGGCCAGTTCCCGCCTGGCGATATACTGCTTCAGCTCTTTCTTGTTCTCGAAGGCGAAGGCGTAGATGCGCGTCATCATCACGTTGTTTTCATCACCGCGCCAGTAGGCACCAGCGATACTGCTTAGTTTGAAGCTGTCCGCGGGAATATGCCGGCTATTCTCTACGTGCGGACCCTCGCACATATCGACAAACGGGCCGTTGGTGTAAAAGCTGAGCGAGTCAAGATTCTGCTTTTCCACCAGCTCTTTCGCATATTCAATTTTGTGCGGCTCTTTCATGGATTCCAGGCGAGCGATTGCATCGGCAACGGAAAGATCTTCCCGTTCAAACACTTGCTTCTCAGCAATAATTTTCCGCATACGCGCTTCCAGATCGGGGAAGTCTTCCTCGGTAATCGGTTCCGGCAAAATAAAATCGTAGTAGAAACCATTGTCCACCGGGGGGCCAAAGCCAAGCTTGGCGCCGGGACGAATTTGCTGCACTGCCTGCGCCAAAATATGTGAAAGGGAATGGCGTTGTTTGTAAAGTTTGCTGTTTTTGTCCTGTTCGGGTAAGGTTTGCATTTTTATGCCTCCGTATTTGTCTGCGAAATCTCTTAAATTTTTAGATTCAGTAACAGAAACTTTTTTATTAAAGCCACTGATTTGCACAGATTCACACAGATTTGAAAAAGGATTCACTGAAAAACGATCAAAAGTCTTTTTAAATCAGTGTAAATCGGTGTTGATCCGTGGCTAATTTTTAGAAGTACCGCTACTAATATTTTCCAAAAAAAAACCGGCCACATTTTTTGAGGCCGGTTTTTGGGAATAAAAAGGTTATATCAATACCATCAGCCTCAACCACTTAAGGTGGTAACGGTCGTCGGGGTGGTGCTGGTGGTCGTCGTATTCAGTATCATTTTTCTGTTAACAAGTATTGAGTCGATAAAAATTTTTCATATTTGACTATTTTTTACAAAGCACATTATACATCGTTTGGCGTCGATGCGCAATAGAAAATTTTAGAAAGTTCAAGGTTCAGAGTTCAGAGCTATCATTTGCTCATTTGCTTTTCCGCCACATCGCGAATCACATCCAGCAAATAATCCGTGGTTTCTTCCGTCTTGCGATGATTGATCAAACAGGCGCGGAGAACGAACTGGCCTTTCAGCGTGGTGCCGGTAATAAATACCCGGCCGTCTTTTTCCAGGGCGGGAATCAACTGGCGATTGAGGGCGATAATATCTTCTGAATTACTAAGTCCACCAACATACTGAAAACAGCTGATCGCCAGTGGCGAGTCCGCGATCAGGCGAAAATCCGGGGCTGCGTTAATCTGTTCGTTGAGATAGTCGGTGAGGTCGATGTCTTTCTGGATCATCCCTTTGATACGGCGGATACCGTAATACTTGATGCTCATCCAAACCTTCAGGGCCTTGCCATTTCGGGAAAGCATGAAGTGATGCTCGTTAAAATCGTGGCGATTATTGCCCTGCTCCAGGGAAGTATCGAGATAGGCGGCCTTCTTGAAGTAGGAAGTGCGCAGATCCGCCCAGCTTTTTACGAGTAGGCAGCCCACCTCAAAAGGTTGATAGAGCCATTTATGAAAATCGAGCGCAACGGAATCGGCACGGTCCAGCCCCCGGTATAAATCCCGCTTGCTTTCCAGAGAAGAGACCAGTCCGCCGTAAGCGCCATCGACATGAAACCAAAGATGATGCTTTTCCGCGATGTCTGCCACGCCGCTCAAATCATCAACCGCGCCGGTGTTGACGGTGCCGGCGTTGCCGACAATGCAAAACGGCTGCAATCCATTTTGTTTATCAACAACGATTTGTTTTTCCAGTGTATCAAGATCGATGGTAAAATCTGCATTGGTGGGAACCTTACGCAAATAATCGAGGCCGATGCCAAGCAGCTGCACACTCTTGTCGACACTGCTATGGGTTTCCTCGGAGCAATAAACGATGAACGGTTTGCTGCCGAACAAGCCTTTGTTACGAATATCGAGTTTCTCGAAATAGACATTCCTGGCCACGGTCAGGCCATCAAGGTTGGCGGTGGAACCGCTGCTCCCGATAAATCCCCCGACGTTTTCCCCAAAGCCGATCATCTCCGCCGCCCATTGGATCACCCGTTTATCGATCTCGGTAATTGCCGGACCGAGATGCCATTTGGCGGCATTTTGATTGATGGTTGCTGCAAGTTTATCGGCAACGATCCCGATCTGGTTTCCCCCGGCCATTACATAGGCGTACATATGCGGACCGGCATTGCCGGTTGCGGTTTTGAGCACTTTTTCCACGAATAAATCGAGCAATGCTTCCGCGCTCATGCCCGCTTCCGGCAGCGGCTCCTGAAACCAGCTTTCCACTGTTTCCTGCGGAAAGTCGTTGTAGCCCTTCTGCTCATGAATATTCTCGAAATGATCGAGTACGATAGCCGTGGAATCATCCAGTAGTTTTTGTAATGCCTGGGGTGAAAGATCTAAATTCTTCATGCGACATCTTCATTTTTATGTTGTACTGATGTATGCGGGCATCTAAAGATAATAAACAATTGTTTCTCAAAAACCTTACATTTATGCGCGCTTAAATTTAGTTATGTTATAAACGCAGTTATTTACTCAAAGATACCATACGCCTTTTTTTCCGCATCGGGCAGGTAATAAACCGGTGCAGTTTGCAGCCACTGATAGATACCTGCCGGGGTAAGATGAAGGCTTGTGTTGCTGCCATTTCTCAGCGCTCCGCGATGTTAATGAATTTTGTGCCATCGGCGCTAAATATTGAGCGATCCCCATAGCGCACCAGGGATACCGCCTTGCGCCTCGGTCAGTTTATAGAGGTAAGATTGATGATCGTTGGCAAAAGCGAGAAAAATAACCGGGAGCGGATAACTATTGTCCTTCATGAAAAGCGTTCCTGTATAGCATGGTAGACTAAATAAGTGGGAATCAACTACTTTAATGAACGGAAGCTAACAGCGGATTTATAAACAGGTTAAAATATAGGGATTACGTTAAAGTTAAGCAAATCAGTGAGATTGATGTCTAATTCTCATTTCTTTTATTTGTCTGATTCCTTCACTGTCGTTATTATATCGTCTTGTTTGAAAAAGTCGAATAACTTCATAACAGAAAGCGGGTGATGACGTTGAAGCGAATAATCTTATTTATAGCGATAGTAAGTTTAATCTCCTTTTCCTTCCAGAAGGTGCGAGCAGAAACGCCAAAGGAAAATAAAATGGAAAGCAGATCTCTTGAGAAACGCCTGGCTAATGTGGAAGCGGAAGTCGAGCGGCTATTGCCGCTATTAACCCTGGATGAGAAAATTTCCTTAACCCATGCAAACGGTAAGTTTTCCGTCGCTTCGGTGGAACGTCTGGGGATTCACGAAATGTGGATGTCTGACGGTCCGCACGGGGTGCGCTACGAAATTTCCCGTCATAGCTGGGCGCCCGCCGGCTGGGATGATGATTATTCCACTTATCTCCCGCATCTGACCTCCGTGGCGGCCAGTTGGGATCCGGCAATGGCCAAATTGCACGGCAATGTATTGGGAAGCGAAGCGCGTCATCGCAACAAAGACTTCATTCTCGGGCCCGGTGTTA
>JAUIFT010000448.1 GCA_030430345.1 Calditrichia bacterium
GCGACCGGCTGCGGGAAAAGCTTCATTATGCTCTTCCTTACCCGTTTGCTGATGAAAAGCGTCGATCTGGCCAGCCCAACCATTGTGCTGATTACCGACCGCACCGATCTTGACGATCAACTTTCAGCGCAGTTCGCCAACGCGAAAGGCTACATCGGGGATGATCAGGTGGTTAGCGTGGAAAGCCGCGCACAACTCCGCGCATTGTTGAAAGGGCGGAACAGCGGCGGGGTGTTTCTCACTACCATTCATAAATTTACCGAAGACACCGAACTGCTCAGCGATCGGAATAATGTGATTTGCATTTCCGATGAAGCCCATCGCAGTCAGGTGAACCTCGATCAGAAGCTAAGAATTACTGCCGATGGCGTCCGGCGCACCTACGGCTTCGCTAAATACCTGCACGATTCCCTCCCCAATGCCACTTATGTCGGCTTTACCGGCACGCCCATCGATGCCACCCTCGATGTTTTTGGAGAGGTGGTGGACAGCTACACCATGACGGAATCGGTCGCGGATGAGATTACCGTGCCGATCGTTTACGAAGGGCGCGCCGCTAAAGTCTTGTTGGATAATAGCAAGCTGTCGGAAATCGAGGACTACTACGCCCGTTGCGCCGGGGAGGGCAGCAGCGAATACGCCATCGAAGAAAGCAAACGGGCTAACCTGCAGATGAACGCGATTCTCGGCGATCCGGATCGCCTCAGTGCATTGGCGGAAGATTTTGTCACCCATTATGAAGCGCGGCTGACGGAAGGCGCCACTGTCGCAGGGAAAGCGATGTTTGTGAGCAGCAGCCGGCAAATTGCCTACAACTTTTACAAGGAAGTAATTGCACTGCGACCCGGCTGGGCGGAAGTAAAAGTGTGCGCCGATGGGGAAACCCTCAGCGAGCAGGAGAAAAAAGAGATTCTACCAATGGCACGCCTGAAAATGGTAATGACCCGCGGCAAAGACGATGAGGCAGAGTTGTATGATTTGCTGGGAACAAAAGATTACCGGAAGGAACTGGACCGGCAGTTTAAATCGCTGAAATCCAATTTCAAGATCGCCATTGTGGTGGATATGTGGCTGACTGGTTTCGATGTGCCTTTCCTCGATAGCATGTATATCGATAAACCGGTGAAACGGCATAATCTTATCCAGACCATTTCACGGGTAAACCGGAAGTTCCCCGGAAAGGGAAAAGGACTGATTGTCGATTATATCGGCATCAAAAAGCAGATGAACATTGCCTTGAAACAATATTCGAAGGCGGATAAATCCAATTTTGAAGAAATTAAACAGTCACTGGTTATTCTGCGGGATCATCTCGATCTGATGCGGGCGATTTTTCATCGCTTTGATACAGCGCCGTATTTTTCCGGCGAACCGGTGCAGCAGCTGCACTGCCTGAATATGGCCGCGGAATACATTCAAGTGACTGAAGACCTGGAAAAACGCTTTATGTTTCTGGCAAAACGGATGAAAGCGGCGTATGATATCTGTGCCGGTTCCGGAGAGTTAACCCAATCGGAGAAGGATCACGTGCATTTTTATCTGGCGGTGCGGTCGATCATCTTTAAACTGACTAAAGGAGATGCCCCGGACCTCGCTCAAATGAATGCCCGGGTGCAGCAGATGATCGCGGAAGCTTTAAAAAGTGATGGGGTTGAGGAGATCTTCAAACTTGGCGAAGATAGCACGCAGATAGATATTTTTGACCCGGATTATCTCGCGAAAATTGAAAAGATCAAATTACCGAATACCCGCATCAAGCTACTGCAAAAATTACTGGGGAAGGCGATCGAAAATTTCAGAAAGGTCAATAAACTGAAAGCAATTGACTTCTCGAAAAGATTCAGCGAACTGGTGGAAAAATATAATGATCGCAGTGAAGAGGACGTCCTTCGTAGTGAAGTACTGGAAGATTTTACCGATGAAATTATTGATCTCTATTATGCCATTAGGAAAGAAAGAGAATCTTTCAGCGACCTCGGTATTGATTTCGAAGAAAAAGCTTTTTATGATATTCTAAAGGCGTTAACAATCAAATATGATTTTTCTTATCCGGAAGATAAACTGCTCACCCTTGCCAAAGCGGTGAAAGTAATTGTGGATGATAAGGCCAAATACACAGATTGGAGCAAACGAACTGACATCAAGGCGGAACTAAAAGCCGATTTGATTATTCTTTTAGCGGAAAATGACTATCCGCCAGTAGACCGCGACGAAGTTTATAAGGAAATATTTGAACAGGCAGAGAATTTTAAGAAACATCAGAATGGCAGCTAGAAAATCTGATTTGCGCGGCAGTTAAGGTACTGTAATTAAAATCTTTGACAATAAATCGACCTGAGGTAATATGCGGTATTATCGAAAGCTTAACACACTTGCGGATAAATTAGTATTGAATTATCTCGATTGCTCGTTGGATTTTCATACCGGTCAGGAAGGCCTTTCAAAAATTATCAGTAAACGGAGTCTTTACCGAAAAAGAGACAACATTGAAGTAATTTACTCTGATGGTCATTGTCCGGAAGACTATGAAGAGATAACCCAGAACAATGGTAAACTAAACCGTCCGATTTATATCAAACCTCATGGCACTATCAGTCACCTGTCCACATTAAGATTTACCCGCGAAGATTTTTTATGAATGGAAAAGGAAACCAATCGGTGCGGGCAGTAAAGTAAAATAAGGGATGGCATTTTTATTCTATATTATGCCTCATTATTTTTCTGCGATACAATACAAATATTCCGCGCCACGCAGATAAAGCTCACTCCCGGCCAGCGCCGCGGAAGCGCTGAAGCTGTCCTCAAGCTGGTTGAGCGCCAGCACCTGCGGATTGGGATCGTGGCTGAACACCAGGGTGGTGCCATCAAGATCGGTAATGTAGATGCGGTTCGCCGCACCGACCGGCGAGCCATAGACGTTACGAATAGCGTTCAATCGAAAGGGGCCGCCGACGTCTTTGCCGGTTTTGGTATCGACGCGGGAGAGGATGTTCTGGTAATGGCGGAGGAAATAGAGGTAGTTTCCGTAAAGTAGGGGAGAGGGGACGTACGGGGTGCCGTGGATGCGCGTCCAGGCCACCCGGTCGGTGCCGGTAATATCGCCGCGGGCGCCATCAAGACGGATCGCCAGCATCGCCCGTTTCTCGTAGCTGCTCCCGGCGAAGACCATCCCATCGGCCATCACCGGCGAGGCGACGATGTTCGCGGATAAGCCCCCGCATTCCCAAATAACTGAACCGTCTGCAAGGTTGTAGCTGCGGATGCGCGTGGTGCCGCTGACGATCGCCTGCGTCTTCCCATCATATTCAAAGATGATCGGGGTTGTCCAGGAAGTGACCTCGTCCCGCAACACCTTCCAGCGTTCTTCCCCGCTATTTTTGTCGAGCGCGAGGATAAAGGATTGCCCCTCGTGATCCCAGTTGATCAGCAAAGTATTGCCATAGAGCGCCGGAGAGCTGGCCTCGCCATGGCCGTGTTTGCTCTGCATTTGCCCGAGATCTGCCTGCCAGATCAGTTCGCCATCCATATCGAGGCAATAGAGGCCGTTGGAGCCAAAGAAGGCAAAAAGATGCTCGCCATCGGTGACGGGCGAGTTGGAAGCCAGGCTGCCGGTGTAATGGCCATATTCGTGGGGAAGCGCTTTGCGTACAGTGCGTTGCCAGATAACCTCCCCGCTGCTGCGGCTAATTGCCAGCACAGCAAATTCGTAACGATAGGTGACCGGCAGGTTATCATGGGCACCACTCGCCTTACTGTGTTTTGGCG
>JAUIFT010000449.1 GCA_030430345.1 Calditrichia bacterium
TGATATGTGGGAGAGATAGCGTTTGGGAATTTTAATTTTCTGCGGGTACATCTTCGGGAAAAGATTTCCGCCGATCAGCGCCGGGGAAAACACCGATCACGCGCCTTCCCCGGCATTGCTTCATTTATTTCAGCAAAATCATTTTTCGCACCTGGGAAAATTGCTTATCAACTTGCAAGCGAGAAAAATAAACCCCACTGGAAACATGCTGCCCAAATTGATTGCTGCCGTCCCAGCGCACAGTATAACTACCGGCAACGCGATTTCCTCTTACTAAAGACTTTACCAGCCGCCCGCTAATATCATAAATCTCCAAAGAAACAAATCCGGCATCCGACATCCGAAATCCGATATTGGTTGCGGGATTAAATGGATTCGGGAAATTCGCCTGCAATTGAAACGATGCCGGCACGGCGATTTCACCGGTAATAGCCGTCGCTGCCGGAAAGGCGAAGATCAGCGCATCGTCGGTATGCGCCCGCCAAAAACCATAGCTGTGTCCCTCCGGAAATTCTTCGTAAAGATGATCGTATCCTTTACTGGCGAGAATCGGGAGAAAATTATTAACGCTCTGCTGAATGGCATTTATATGATCGTAACTGCCATGCAGCATATAGATTCGTAAATCCAGCGGGTCGGAATTGCTGAAATTAAGCAGGATGTCCGGCTCCACATACGGCGAGAAAGCACCGACATGCCCAAAAATCTCCGGGTGCTGCATCGCGATCCAGAGAGAAATATTCCCGCCGGCGGAAGAGCCCATTACCAATCGATTTTCCGCGCCGGTCTTTGTCCGGTATCTGCCATCCAGCCAGGGCATCAGTTCGCTGCTAATGAAGGCGGTAAAGGCATTTTGCTGAGCATCGATATATTCCGGAGAACGATTCACCGGCGGCACAAATACCGCGATGACCGGCTGAATGCGGTTCTCGGCAATAAGATAATCAATCACATTATTCATCTTAGCCAGGGTGATATATTCGAGCCCATCATGCACCAATGCGACCGGATATCGCTCCGTGGAAGAAGCATATCCCGGGGGCAGATACACCCGCACCTGCCGGGAATTATTCAGGTTGCTGCTAAAAAAAATGGTATCTTCCAGGGTGCCGTGAGGGATGTTTGCGTAGAACTCAACTTCCGCCGGCGGAATGTATGCCGGCATACGCAATTCCGAATTGTCGCCAAAGCCACCGGGCGCGCGAAAAGGATTACGCGGGTCGAGAATCCAGGTCGAACCATTGTAGACATATTTATAATCCAACCGGGCATTATTGGCAAACACTTCCGTCCGGTGCCAAAAATTAGTGCCCTGCACCTGGGTCATCGGGGCGTTATCGGGGTTCCAGCCACTGAAATCTCCCGGCACAGCCAGGCTTCCTCCTGGCCCCGCGTATACAAAATGTGCCAGCGTATCTTCAGTAACCGGAAAGGAAGATGTCGCCTGAATAAAACTGTCCACCTTCGCCTGCCGGAGGTTGTAGGATGTTGCTTCCAATGCCACCAGGAAATCGGCAAACGTCTGTGCCTGGCACATAAGGGAAGACAAGATTAATAAAGGAATGAGTAGTAGTTTTTTCATTGTGATGCACTTTCGTCGTTTATCGTAAAACAATAGTTTTTTGCAGTTGTTCAGCGCCGTATTCCTCTCCTGCTTCGGCAATCAGGAATTATCTGCCCGGCGCAGCAGTTTTCGATACGCAAATACTTTTCCATGAGTTGACAATGGCAGATACTCTTTCTTTTGAAAAAGTGGATCCATCACCAGAAAATCATTCTCACTCGCTCCAACAATCACCACCCAATGCGCTTTCCCCAGCTTATGGTAATTCACCTTCACCATTGGCAAATGGCCCGCTGCCAGATCGGCTTCAATCGTCCCACTGCTAACGTAATCCCGCAGTTCGAAGGCAATATCCGGGAATACTGTAGCAATTTTTCCCCAAATAATTTCACCCTGATCATTGAAGACATCTTTCTCGGTAAAGCGGCGGTTAATTGATAACGGCGTTACTTTTTCACCTAACCCATTAAGCACAGCGGCAACATCCGCCACCAAGCAACCGGATGCCCCCATTAAATAAGGAGATCGCCCAATTTTTTGCCCACCCCAAAGTGTATCATTTTGCAGAAAATACGGCACCTTCTCCGCCGCAATCGCCCGGGACGGTTTTAGGGTAACGCCGTAGTTTGTCATCCAGTATCCGGAACCCCAGTAAAACAATGCGTAACCGGCAATCGCCAACAGTAAAAGCGTAGCAATCCAATAGCTTCTTTTCATCAATCAACCTGTCATTTTCTTCCAACCAAAAACAGCGTCCGTAACTGCCGTCTCATTTAGAAAATAATTTACAACTTTGTTAAAAAAATTGGAATCGCTAAATATTAAAATGAATACCTTCTATTACACAGCGGCGATCCTCACCCTGCTTTTGGGAATTATTCATTCCCTGGTGGGAGAACAGTATTTCTTGCGGAAATTGTTTCGCCGGGAGTTACCATTTTATGTAGGCAGCGAAGTATTTGTCAATCAAAGTACACGCATTTCCTGGCATCTGACAACGCTTGCCTGGTGGGGATTTACCTGGATATTATTCAAAGTTTCCGATCTTGCTTACCAGGAGATTGGCGATAGCATTGCTGTTGTTATTACCATCATCTTTATTGGCAGCGCTATATTGACCGCGGCAATTTCCAAAGGACGCTACTTTGTCTGGATTGCCTATCTGTTAATAGCCTTAACGACCGGCCTCGGTATTTTTTTCGGTTAACCTGTAGCAATCGTTTCTAAAGAGATGCTTACCTATAAACCTTCCCACTTTAATCTTTAAGGGTTTGTACAATCTCTTTTCCCAATTCTCGCTTATCTATGGCGAACCGATATCATAAAAAAATTACATTGCAAACTATCCGGAAAATTTTCCGTGTAAGATGATCAACATTTGAGTCAAGAAAAGGGGCAGACATGTATTTTAGCGGCGAATTATCCATCGATCCTTCGCAGATGACGATTATCAATCCGGTGAAGCCGAGCAAAGCTTTTGGAAAGCTATTCTATTTCCTAACCGCCGGCGCACTTTCCGAAAAAGAAGAGCAGGAAACATTTTCCGCCGTGGCCATTCTCCAGCAAATCAACCGGGCGCTGCGTACTATGGGCATTAATAACATTGTCCATCTTGCGAAAGATGAAGTCGATTTTTATCTCGATGCCGAAGGCCGGGAAAACGATTTGCGGGAAACCATGGAAAATTTTCGCCTGGAAACGGACCGCTTCGAATCTGAATTATTTGAAACGCTTTACCTGGTTATCGAGCATACGGATAATGGTATCAAGTACCTTATTAAAATCGCAATTAACCGCATTCATAAAGTCGGAGAATATCCGATTAAAATCAGCGTTAATGGCGTTCTGACAGATTTCGCTCCCAGGGATGGCGAATCTACAGCGGAAATTGCCGAGCGCATGAAGCCGATCTTTCAAAGCCAGGAAAAATACGACACCTTTCGCTGGGAAAAACAGGCGTTGTTCAATTTGTTCATCGACCAGCTGGCATTGGCGCTACGCACCTATATCCAGGTCGATGATCTCCATAAGACTGTCGACACCCAAATTATCCGACCGAAAAAACACATCAAAGATAGCCGGGAAATAGAACATGAACGCTATGGGCAACCGATTTATGGTGGTTATTATGGGTATGATAGCCTGTTCTTCTATGCATTTCTCTGGTCTGCAATGAGCCATAATCACCACATTCACTAT
>JAUIFT010000450.1 GCA_030430345.1 Calditrichia bacterium
CGTTAATGACGAAGATAGAGCGATGGGAACGCGGGACTAATCCAAAATGAATCACTCGCTCATCGGAATAGGGCAGGCGTAAATTGGCTGCTTTGATGGGATCGGAATCACCGATGAGGTCTGCCACGGAAACATCCGGCGTCGCCAGCTTTTCGGCATACCGCTGTTCCCGGTGCACCCATTCGATAGGTGTTTCATCACCTTTTTCCGCGATTAGGTCCGTAGCAAATCGCGAGATCGGATTCAATGGATCATCATTTAATTCGGAGCCACTAACAACCGGCATATATTCATCCAGCAAATCGACCATCTGGCGGGCAATACGGGTTTTCGCCTGTCCGCGCAATCCCAGCAAAATAACGTTATGACGGGAAAGTATCGCCCGCTCGATGTCCGGGATTACCGTTTTTTCGTATCCGAGAATACCCGAAAAGAGCGATTCGTGATTTTTCATCTTTTTAATCAGGTTTTCCCGCAGCTCTTCTTTAATAGAACGCGCCTGGTAACCGCTGGCTTTTAGTTGTCCGAGTGTTTTTATATTTTGGGGGTCATTTGCAGGCATTCTGTAATCTCCTTTTAACAGGCAGGATAGATCGCTATATTGATTATTCCAATTTATTTCGTATCTTTCAGGCTCAATAATTATCTGTTAATTGAGCGAAGCGATGCTAAATCTAAGATGATATTTCCGGCAACGCAATGAACTTCCCATCTTTGTAAATTTTTTGGCAGTAGTAACTTAGTGTTGTATTTTCCCTGCAGCGCCAGTTTATTTTTCTGCCGGTATTACCCGAAGGAGTCCCATGAAACCAAAGATTTTTATTCAGAACAACAAGGAAGCAATGGCCCGGGCAATTGCGGATGGCATCGTGCAATTGTCAATTCAGGCAATCATTAATAACCGTAATGTTTACCTTGCGCTTTCCGGCGGCAGCACCCCGCGAATCTTATTTGAAATGCTTGCGAAAGAACCTTATTCCGGCGCTATTGACTGGGATTATTTTCACTTATTCTGGGGGGATGAACGCTGTGTCCCGGCAGATCATCCGGAAAGTAACTACGGGATGACCGCGGCCAGTTTGCTTGCTCACATCAAAATACCTTCCCGCAATATCCATCGCCTGATTGGCGAAGCAGATCCTAAATCCGAAGCAACCCGCTATGCCCGGGAAATGAAAGCACTCATCCCTTTAAATAAACTTGGCCTGCCACGCTTCGACTGGATTTTTTTAGGAATGGGCTCGGATGGCCACACCGCATCGCTATTCCCGGATACGCAGGAATTAAACAATGATGAAGACCTTTGTGTTGTCGCCCGGCATCCGCAAAGCGGCCAGAAACGCATATCCTTTACGCTGCCACTCATCAATGCCGCGAGCAGAATCAGTTTCCTGGTTACCGGGGGGGGCAAGCATCAAATCGCCGATACCATCTTACGTCAACGCGAAGGATACCAGCAATATCCGGCGGCAATGGTTGCTCCCACAGAGGGCCAGTTGGAATGGTATCTGGACAAAGATGCTGCCAACATGCTGGAAGAAAGCTGATCTTTCTTTTAGCTTGGTGCCATATAGCAAAAGCCATATCTTTCGCACATGAGAATTCTCCAGACATGCAGTTCGCCTTCCTGGGGCGGCCTGGAAATGCAGACGTTAAAAACCGCGCATCAATTATCTTTACGCGGGCATGATATTACCCTGCTTTGCCGGCCGGGGACTACCCTGGCAAAGGAAGCAGCGGCGCTACAGATAACTACAGCACAGCTGTTCAGTAAAGACATCCACTTACCTGCCACAATTCGCCGGATCCTTCGCCTCTTAAAAGATCAGCAATTCGACGTGATCCACACCCACTTATCCCACGATCTTTGGAGCCTGGTGCCAGCACTGCGCTGGAGCAATAACAACACCCGTATATTTATGACGAAGCGAATGGCCAGCAGCATTCAAAAGAAAGATATTTTTCATCGCTTTCTCTATCGCCGCCTTGACAAAGTGTTAACAATCTCGGATTTTATCAGCAAAAACATTGTTGCCACCTGCCCGGTGCCGGCCGAAAAGGTTTTTACATTATATAACGGCTTGCAATTAGAAAACTATCTGCCGGAAGCGCATTCCCGGGAGGAATTGCGCCGCTCACTGGGAATATCCCCGGAGAAAACTGTCATTGGTTTTGTAGGTCGATTTACGCCGAAAAAGGGACTCAACGAATTCCTGACAGCGGCGGCACAAATTGCGCAGTCAAACAAAGATGTCTGTTTTCTGGTTGTTGGCGGCACCAGTCATGGGGAAGCGGAATATGCTGCCGATATCGATCGGATGATTGAGCAATTAAACCTTCGGGAGTCGCTTATTCTTCCCGGCTTCCAGAAAGATGTCGCTCCCTATATGGCCGCCATGGACGTGCTTGCTTTCCCCTCTCACAAGGAATCTTTCGGGAACATCCTGGTGGAAGCAATGGCAATGAAACTCCCGGTTGTTGCCAGCAATAGTGGCGCCGTTCCGGAAATTGTCCAGGATGGCGTCAGCGGTATACTGGTGCCGCCCAAAAATGCGCCAGCGCTTCAGGCAGGTCTGGAAAACATTTTGGAGAAACGGGCCGCCTGGGCTGCAATGGGCGCCGCCGGCAGAAAAATTGTAGAAGAAAAATTTAATTATGAGGGCCATATTCAAGCCCTGGAAGCGCACTATCATCGATAATATTTTCAATTATGGATAATATTTTCAAACGTTGGATCAGCAGTCCGGTTATTACCGCCATTGGCCGAAGACGTATGACGAAGCGCTTTAGCGACAGCCCGATCATCATTGGCGGGTGTGCGCGCACCGGCACCAGCCTGCTGGTCTCAATCTTCTCCGCTCATCCGCGAATATTTGCAATTCCCACCGAAACCGGGGTTTTTTCCAACTGGAAATTACAATCAGGCAGTACCTTCGGTAATCCATTTTACATTCCGCAACGGCCAGATCGAATTCATCGTTATGTTATCAGTCATCCCATTCCCCAGTCGATAACCCGTTGGTGCGAAAAAACGCCCTCTAATGTTCGTCATATTGAAAAAATCCTGGCATTTTTTAACAACCGGGTCAAGTTCGTTCATATTATCCGGGATGCCCGCGATGTGCTCACTTCCCGTCATCCGGAAAACCCCGAAAAATATTGGGTTAGCCCGGAGCGATGGATTAACGACACCCGAGCGGGCTTAGCCTTTCAGAATCACCCCTGCATACTCACTATTAAGTATGAATCGCTGGTTCATGATCATGAAGAGACTTTACGGTGTATCTGTAATTTTTTAGAAGAGCCATTTGATCACTCATTTCTAAACTGGTTTGAAAATAGTAGCGTCCGGAAGAATCGCGCCTGGTTTCATCCCCTTAAAAAGTTGCATAAGCAATCCGTTGAAAAATGGAAGAAACCGGAAAATGCCGATCGCCTGACAGAAATCATGGCGAATCAGGAGGTCGTCAACCTGATGACCGAACTAGGTTATACGCAGAATTAATTTACAGTTACAACCTTAACACTTTTCCCGAATCCAATCGTTTTTTCTCCCCTTTGCCAGCATTTCTGCCGGTGGTTGCTATCCCGTGACATTATGTGACATCTCTTTACCCTCCTATGACATCTATGATATTGCTGCGCCGTAAGATATAACCAGCAGTAAGACAATAAGCGACAGAAAAAAGCAAGAGATACCTAATCAGGAGGACTGAGAGATGTTAAAAGGAACCGTTATCGCAATCATTATCACCACCGTTAT
>JAUIFT010000451.1 GCA_030430345.1 Calditrichia bacterium
GATCCGAAAAATCCGGATGACGATGGCGTGTTAGCCATTAAAGATGTTGGCGATGCCATCGTGCTGGAAGGCATTCTCTTTCCTTCCGGCAGTGCGCGAATAACCTCGCAATCTTACCCGGTGCTGGATAAAGCCTATCAAACGATGCTCGCCTATCCGGATATTATCATCGAAATTCAGGGCCATACCGATAATACCGGCAGCCGCTCGCTGAACCAGCGCTTATCGCGCTCCCGGGCAGAAGCGGTTCGTGCCTACCTGATCCGCCAGGGCATTGCTCCGGAACGACTGGTCGCAATAGGCATCGGCCCGGATCGCCCGTTGACCTCCAACGCAACCCGCTCCGGAAGGGCGCTGAATCGCCGGATTGAGTTTGTGAGAATACGATGAAAAAATCCAGTAAATATGCAAATGGAAAAATGGGCAATTAGAGCAGAACTGCCCATTTGCCCATTTGCTCAAGGAGCTTAAATGAACGAATTACCTTTTGAGGTGGATCCGGACTGGAAATTAATTCTGGAACGCCTCTCTAAAATTCGCCTGGAAAACGATTACAGCATTGGTAACGTGGAATTTATCCGCGCCTACCTCACCTCGTTTGACGACCGGATTCGTGGTGGCGCCGCACTGGCCGCTACCGGCTGTTTGTTTGAGCCGAATATTCTCGACCTGGTTATCGATATCGCTGAAACCGACGGCAATGTCGCCATCCGTAAAGCAGCCCTGCAATCGCTCAGCACCGTGATTTACGAGGGCGTTATGCAGGGCCTGGAGGAATCCCATGGGGCAGATACTTTTATGGACGATGCCGAAGAATGGGAAGAATTTCAAACCGGCGGGCTGAAAGAGGATTACCTTCGCGTCAAGCATTTGCTCCTGAATGTGCTCGAAGATGAAATCGACCTTAGTATGCAGGAACTGGCCTTGTCTTCCCTGGCGGACCTTGGCTTCCAGCCGGAAATCCGGGAAAAAATAACTGAGTTTTTTCATAGTGAGCGGCAGGCTTCCCGCTTAATCGCCCTGCATGCGATGGGGAAATTCCCCCAATATTGGATCGAAACACTCGCGGAGGCCATCCAGCCGGAAACCCCGGCAGCAATTCTCAAAGAAGCCATTAGCGCGGCATATTCCTCCCGTTCGGAATTACTATCCCGGGCAATCGAGGGTATTCTTACCCACAAAGATCCGGAAGTGCTGCGTTATGC
This sequence comes from Calditrichia bacterium, assembly GCA_030430345.1. Next base: position 1,206 of record JAUIFT010000451.1, read on the forward strand.
CATTCTCACCCTTTCCAACATCAACCTTTCCGATAATCTCGGCGACATTCTCCAGCATTTCAGTCTGCACGAAAATTCTCTCGTCCAGGAAGCGGCGAAAGATGGTATCGAGCTGATGAACCAGCAAAATTTCCAAAGCTATCTGAGCGATGATTTGGGGATGGATGCGGAAAACGATGATCCGGAAGAAAAAGACGATTAAGCTGACCTCTGCTACTCTTCCTCGTTGCCATCGGCAGCCGGGATGGGAACCCGAGAGCGCCGAAAAAATTGTAATGATACAAATTACTGGGAAAGATTATTCTCGATGCCGACCTGCTCCCGCCAATTCGGCTGACTCAGTTCGTTACGATAGGTTGAATGCAGCAACTCGTAATCTCCGAAACCCCGTAAATCAGCGAAAACAAAAATGCTGCCGCCAGCCAGGGTATTATACGTCCACACTTCATAAGGGCGCTCGGTGCCGCCAACCGGATTTCGCTCAATGTCACTGGGCTGTCCGTAGACCAGAAAAACTCTTCCCCGGTCGGTCTTCCAGCCCGCTCTCCGATTTGTCTTGAAGGCGGCATTGGCATATTTCAAATTTTGAAAATACTGTATTTTGAACTCATTGGCCGGTGTCTCGGTATTTTCATCTCTTTCCCGCCAGAAAGTCACCAGAAAATTTACTTTGCTTTCCACCGTCGAGAGAGACTTGAATACATCTTTTTCCGTTTTGCTGGCAAGGTATGTCAACTGCGCAAATTCTTCGTCCAGTTCCTTTTCCGAGAATTTTGCATAATGGGATGCCATCAGGCTGGTCACCATTTCACTCATTCTATCGGCCTGTTCCTGGCTGGGCTTATAAACACTGAACCGTTTCCGGCGCAGTAGCTTTTCTTCGCTATCATTGTCAGTAAAGCGAATATTGAGGAAGTGAGGTCCGGAAGGCAAAGTGATAATATTTCCGCCACCGGCAATAACCGTGCTGCTGCCTGGCTTAGTGGAGGTTTTATCCGGGAACGACTTCACCACTTCCCCGGCATTATTTTCGATTTCTGCCTGGATGGTATAGCTGCCGGGCTTTTCGGCATTATAGGTCATTTGATATGCTTCCAGGTAGTAATAAAGCACCGGATGGGCGGGATGAAACACACCGGAAGGATTCGGCACCACCTGCAATCCATTCTTGATAAACTTACCTGCGCCGGCATTTTTGGAGATATCGGCGGCGAGTTGAATATCGCTTAACTGAACATCCGTACTATCCGGGTCGCCAACTTTTATTTCCAGCAGATATTCACCTTTTGCCCCAGTGTTATTATCCCGGATGGTAGCAGTTGCCTTATAGTTGCCGGGCGCTAATTCCGTCTGGAAAACATGGCGCAATTCGTTCGCCGGTGTGATCACCTGCTGATCGGTTATGCGACTGAGGAAGGGTTGTTCCCGGGCAAATTGCCGGGCGCCTTCGCCATCCCGGACATCCAGAATCGCCGAAAAATTAGCGACATATCCGGAATCCGCAGTCGTGTAGGAAATAGCATTTTGGCGAATGGAAATATACACTTCGACATAAGCACGGTCATCGGCATTATTGAAAACGGCATAGTCTACATTCAGCGGAATAAAACGGGGTTGGGAATTACACGGTTGAAAGACACCGAGCAATAAAGCACTCAGCAAACCGGTGATTAAAAATGATTGATGAAAGACTCGCATAAATGTCCTTCGCGTAAAACAGTTGATCGATTTAATCGAAACGCACCGAGACGACTTTCGAGACCCCCACTTCTTCCATGGTGACCCCGTATAAACTGCCGGCAGCTTCCATCGTCTTCTTGTTGTGGGTGACAAGAATAAACTGGGTATCCCGGGAAAACTGGCGAAGCGCCTGGGTCAGGCGGGAAATATTTACGTCATCCAGCGGGGCGTCTACTTCATCCAGAATACAGAAGGGGCTTGGCTTAACCAGGTAGATCGCAAACAGGAGTGAGATCGCCGTCAGGGTTTTCTCCCCGGCAGAAAGCAAGGTCAGCGTATTCAGCTTTTTCCCTTTATGGGTCACCTGAATATCGATATTGGCCTCCAGCGGGTCCTTGCTTTCGATCAGCACCAGTTCGGCATGGCCACCATCGAAAAATTCCTGAAAAACTTTTTCGAAGTTAATCTGAATCTTTTCAAAAATTTCCATGAACTGATCGCGGGCGGTGGTATTGAGTTTCTCGATAGTTTCTACCAGTTGATCCCGCGCTTCCAGTAAATCATTACGTTGCCCATCAAGAAAATCCAGGCGTTCCTTTTCTTTCTCATGTTCTTTGATCGCCAGCGGATTCACATCCCCCAGGCGCTCGATCTTGATGCGCAGGTTTTCAATCTCCCGCTGCACATCCGGAATCGCCACCGCTGGATTCAGATCCTTGATGTCAAATTCTTTTTCCACATCGCCATACTTCTCGTTCATCTGCTCTTGAATGGTAGAAAGCTTTACCTGAATCTCCTTCTTACGAAGTTCCAGCTCCTGCAAACGCTCCCGGGCCTGATTCCAGAGGCGCTGCTTCTTCTTCAGTTCACCTTCCAT
>JAUIFT010000452.1 GCA_030430345.1 Calditrichia bacterium
ACATCATTACCGGGATCAAGGAATCCCGTGAGATCAAAGTGGGAGATACGCTCACCCATGTAGAACGCCCGGGGAAAGCCATTCAGGGCTTCGAGGAGGTAAAACCGATGGTCTTTGCCGGTATCTATCCGGTAGAAACCCAGGAATATGAAAATTTACGGGTGGCTCTGGAAAAACTGGTATTGAACGACTCTTCCCTGATTTATGAACCGGAAACTTCTTCCGCACTGGGCTTTGGCTTCCGCTGCGGCTTTTTAGGATTGCTCCATATGGAAATTGTCCAGGAACGACTGGAGCGCGAATTTGACCAGACAATTATCGTGACGACCCCGAACGTAGTCTACCGGATAACAGACACCTCCGGCAAGGAATTGTTTGTCGATAATCCTGCCAAAATGCCCCAGGCCGGCGCGATCCAGAAAATGGAAGAGCCGTACATCGACGCACACATTATTACGCCGCCGGATTACATCGGCAATATTATGAAGCTGGTGAATGAGAAACGGGGTATATTGATCAACCAATCTTATATTGACCCTACCCGGGCAGATTTGCATTATCAATTGCCATTGGCCGAAGTGGTTTTTGATTTCTTCGACCGCCTGAAGTCTGTTACCCGTGGTTACGCTTCCCTTGATTATGAATTTTCCGGATACCGGGAATCCAAGCTGGTAAAGCTGGATATCTTTATTAATGGAGAAGTGCTCGATGCACTCTCGGTGATTGTGCACAACGAGCGCGCTTACGATAACGGACGGACGATCTGCCAGAAACTGCGCAAAATTATCCCCCGGCAAATGTTCGAAGTGGCCATTCAGGCCGGTATCGGGAACAAGATTATCGCCCGGGAAACGGTGAAAGCGATGCGTAAAAACGTTCTCGCGAAGTGTTATGGCGGGGATATTACCCGTAAGCGCAAGCTGCTGGAAAAGCAGAAAGAGGGTAAGAAACGCATGAAACAGGTCGGCCGGGTGGAAATTCCCCAGGAAGCGTTTCTGGCGGTGCTTTCTACCGATGAGTAATATCGCCGGGAACTTTACGGGCACTTTTTCGAATAATGAGCAGGTAAAATTGGAGGAACATACACTTTGAAGCCCAAACCGTCAAAATCCGGTAAGCGTGATACCAAAAAGCCACGGCCGACATCCAGCCGGAGTAAGCCGAAACCGAATGCGGTAAAGCATAAAACTTCCGACACTATCCGGGCTTTATTAATCGCCCTTTTTGCTGCCCTGGTGCTTCGCCAGTTTGTCATCGCCTCCTATAACGTTCCCACCGGTTCTATGAAGGACACCATCCTGGTCGGAGACTTTATGTTTGTCAATAAGTTTATCTACGGCGCACGCTCGCCCCTCTTTTTGGGAATTCCCTTTACGGATATCGGCACGGATACCTTGCCTTCCTGGCTGCGCTTCCAATTGCCGGCCATTACCGAACCAAAGGAACGGGAGATCATTGTTTTCGACTATCCGCTGGACCGCAAGATCGATTATATCAAGCGTTGCGTGGCGGTTGGCGGGCAAACGGTTGAGGTGAAGAATGACCTGCTTTTTGTCAATGGCCAGCCGGAAGGGAAAATAACCCAAACCCATGTCGATACCGATCCCTATGAAATGCCGAATGAAGTCGATTATAAAGTGCAGTATACGGACGTTGACGCCCCGCACGGCAAACATTATACGATTCGCCATTTTACAGAGTATTACGACCGGCGCCGCTACCCGCGAAAGTGGATGGAATTTCGCGGGAATGACAACTTTCCCTTAACTCGCGTTCCGCAGAACAGTTACTCTATGACGGGAGATAACCGCGATAATAGCGCCGATAGCCGTCAATGGGGATTTGTCCGGCGGGATCACGTTGGTGGTAAGCCATTGATGATCTGGCTATCCGTGAATTGGCATGTAAAAGCACATCAGTTTTATGAAGCGGTTCGCTGGAATCGCCTCGGGAAAGTAATCCAGTAACTCCTGGAGATTATCGCATTTGAACCCAAGAACCAAACGTGTCGAAACCATACAAGCTGTATTGATTGCGGTGCTGGCCGCTCTAATTTTACGCCAGTTTGTTATCGCTGCCTATAAAATTCCCACCGGCTCCATGGAAGACACCTTGCTGATCGGCGACTTTCTGCTGGTCAATAAATTCGTATATGGGGCAAAATCCCCGGAATGGATCGGCATACCATTTACACAGGACAAGGACTGGATTATTCCTACTGGCTTTGATGTGCCGAAATCGCTGCAATTTCGTTTACCGGCAATTACCCGTCCCCAGCCCTATGATATTGTTGTATTTAAAGCACCGCGATCGCCCAATCTCGATTACATAAAACGCTGCATCGCAGTTGGGGGGCAAATGGTGCGGCTTGATGAACGGGATGTGCTGGTTGATAATAAACGCTTTCCCCGCCCGCCGATGATCAAATTCTACGACAATATTCGCCGGGAGCAGGGCAACCCGATTCTGGTGAAGAAGGACCACTATTTTATGATGGGCGATAATCGCGATCGCAGCTCGGATAGCCGGGAGTGGGGGCAGGTGCCTCATAACAATATTGTCGGCAAACCGTTGATTATCTATCTGTCTCTTTCCGATACTGCCCAGGGCAGCGGATTATTTAGCAACGTCCGTTGGGAACGCCTGGGGATGGTGGTACGCTGATGACAGCCGGTAACGGTCTTTACATCCATGTACCTTTTTGCCACGCCAAATGCGAATACTGCGACTTTTATTCAATAACTTTACTGGACCAGATCGAAGATTTCGTTCAGGCGCTGCTAATTGAGCTTGCACTTCGTGCCCCGGAAGGGAACGGGCGTCAATTTGATACGATTTTTATGGGCGGGGGCACGCCATCGCTGCTTTCCCCGGAACAAATGGGACGAATCTGGAAAACGCTGCATCGGCACTACGATATCAACCCTGCCGGCGAATTCAGCATGGAATCGAATCCCGGCACCCTGGATGCGGAAAAGCTGGTCGCTTTTCGCTCGCTGGGATTTAATCGCATCAGCATGGGCGTGCAAAGCTTTAATCCGGAAGAATTAAAATTCCTCGGCCGCATTCACTCGGTAGATGATGTGCTGGAAAATTTTGAGAACGCCCGCCGGGCGGGATTCACCAATATTAATGTCGATTTAATGACCGCCTTCCCCGGCATTTCGGAAGCCTCCTTCCAATATAGCCTGGAAACAGTGCTCTCTCTCGGCGCTGAACATCTATCCTGCTATACGCTGATTTTTGAGCCGGGCACCATCCTCTACAAGCGGATGCAGAAGGGGGAAGTGCACCCGTTGAAAGAAGAAGAGGAAGCGCGTTATTATGAATTGGCGGCGCGGGTGCTGAGCGCGCATGGCTATGAGCAATATGAAATTTCCAACTTCGCCCGGCCGGGATATATTTGCCGGCATAATCTGATTTACTGGCAACATCAGCCGTACCTGGGATTTGGTCCATCCGCCCATTCTTTTCTGGATGGGGAACGCAGCGGCAACAAACGCTCGCTGATGGCCTACGTAAAAGCGTTACGAAAAAGAGAGCTCCCGTGGGATTTTTCAGAAAAACTGTCAGAAAAGGATCTGGTTTTTGAACATATTTTCCTCCGATTGCGTTTGAAAGAAGGATTGAACCTGGCAGAGTTTCGCGAGCAATTCGGAGAAGATTTTCGGGAAGTATATGCAGATGTGCTTGATCGCCTGCGGAACGATCAGTTAATTGAAGAGAACGAGCAGTTTATTCGGCTATCCTCCCGCGGATGG
>JAUIFT010000453.1 GCA_030430345.1 Calditrichia bacterium
GAGGGCGACCCAAACCCCGGATGCAGCGGTCAGTCGTATGAAGTTGAATCCGTCGAAGGCACATTTGCCTGTATCTGGGAAAAAGATCAAATACGTTTTTACTACTGGACGCCAGCCGAAGATGTGCGTGGCGAAAATGGGCCGTTAAGCGATCAACCCGATCCGGAAAAATGGACGGGTGAAAATCTGAAGAACACCGTCCGGTTGCTGGAAACCGATGCGGAATGCGACAATGCTTCGCACCAGGATTGGCAGTGCAACAGTTGCGCGAATAGCAATACCTGTACATTCACCAATATGAAGATGATCTTCAATATCACCCTCTGCGGGAAGTGGGCCGGGGCAAAATTTGACGATAGCGATCAACCGTTGCTGAACTGTCAATCCTTTATTCTTGGAGAAGGCCGCTCAAGAATCCATAATCAATTCATTAAGATTGAGTATGTGTCGGTTGCTAAAATTTAGTCATTTTCCAGACGTAATAATTTGCATAAATGAAATTAAAATCTTAAGCTCCCCTCTTTACCCTCCGCGATAGCTGCGGCCGGTAATTACGGGTATACAAGGAATAATTATGCGAAAAGCTATTTCGTTGTTAGTTGTTTCAATACTCACGATAGGAGTATTGTGGTCGTGTACTAAGGAGACGGATGAACCAGATTTGAAGATAAACGAGAAAAAAAATGTCATGGAAGAAATAGAAAAAAATCTTGAAACAGGGGTAACGCCCGAGCGGGAAGCACCGTTTGCAAAACGAGAATTTGACCCATATATGAACGGAGAGTGGATTGGTAACGCGATCTCTTACGGATGTTACCGCAAGGGACAGGCACCAGGAGAGAAGGGACCGGGCAAAGCGGAAATTCTGGAAGATTTAAATATACTGGTCGATCACTGGAAACTCATCCGGGTCTATAACGCCGATGATGATTCGGAGCGCGTTCTGGAGGTCATCAGGGAAAACAATCTGCCCATTAAAATGATGCTGGGCATCTGGCTGGCCAATGAAGAGAAGGAAGAAGGCCAAAAAGAAGAAAATATCGAGAATGTTTTACGGGGTATTGAGCTGGCCAACAAATATAAAGACATTGTTTTGGCGGTCAATGTTGGGAATGAGGCGCAAGTGTTTTGGTCCTGGCATAAAATGAAAACCGCAACGCAGATCCGCTATATCCGGACACTGAGAAATAATACCACCGTGCCGGTGACAATTGCCGACGATTATAATTTTTGGAATAAGCCGGCGGCAAAACCGGTGGCGGAAGAGCTGGATTTCATCGTTACCCATATTTATCCGCTCTGGAACGGGAAAACACTGGACATTGCCATTCCCTGGATGGATAGCACTTATAAAGATATCCAGCGGAGATTTCCCGATACCCAGATTGTCCTCGGTGAAACCGGTTGGGCAACGACTTACAATGCCGAGAAAAAAGGACCCGGTGAGCAGGGAACGCTCATTAAGGGAGAAGTCAGCGTCGCAGCGCAGGAAAAATATTTACTGCTGCACAATGAATGGGTGAACAAAAACCAAATTACCACTTTTCTCTTTGAAGCATTTGATGAACCCTGGAAGGGCGGTGGCGAAGCATCCGGGGCAAATGAAGTGGAAAAGCACTGGGGCGTTTTTTATGAGAATCGAACCCCGAAAGCATCCTTCGAAAATTATTTGAAAGCGACTCACCAAGGGCAGTGACTCGTACCTGATAATAGAACAGATTTATGATTCGTCTACTCCTGCCATAAATCTGCTCTATTTGCACATTTATAAGATCGATCTATAATTAGTGCCGTTTGTTTTTCAGATTACCAAATCCGTATGCTTGGGGCTTTTTCCGAAATCGATTTCGGAAATCCGGAGATGTTAGAGACTTCACATAAAGTAAGGGTTAGATTCATGCAGAACAGCAATGTCAAACACTATGAAACCGCTCCGGAAGATCGCATTCCGTTTTCCCAGAAGCTGTTTTATGGTTTAGGGGCTTTTGTAAATAATTTATTAGGCGCAGCTATTGGCGGGATGATGATTGTGCTGAATTTGGGGCTGGGAATGAATCCCGCATTGGTTGGCCTGCTCGGCGGTATTCCCCGCTTAATGGATGCCTTCACCGATCCCTTAATGGGGTTCATTTCCGATCGCACAAAATCCAAATGGGGCAGAAGAAGGCCCTATATTTTCTGGGGAGCGATTATCTCCGGCATTGTATATATTTTTCTCTGGCAATTGCCCGGGGATAAGAGTGAAACGTTTTATTTTGTCTATTTTCTGGTGGGATCATTAATATTTTATCTGGCATATACGGTTTTTGCCACACCCTGGGTAGCGCTCGGTTATGAGCTGACGCCGGATTATCACGAACGCACCCGTTTGATGGGAGTTCAAAATTTCATCGGACAGTTACCCTATCTGGTCGCTCCCTGGTTCCTCTGGATCATGACCTATGATAAGTTCTTCGATAATCAGGTGGAAGGTGCGGCCGGCTTAGCGATTATCATCGCGGTGGTGGTGATAGGCATTGGCATAATACCGGCGGTTTTTCTCCGGGAACGCTTTCAGGATATATCCCGCCCGGAAGAGAAAGAGACTCAGCCGGCAGGGGAGAAGGGATCTGTTGGCTCGTTTTTCTCCGAGTTTTTCAAAGGATTTTTTAACACTTTAAAATCCGGCCCCTTCCTGAGGCTATGTCTAGCCACTTTCCTGGTTTTTAACGGCTTTATGCTCATTTCTTCATTTCAGTACTATGTGATCATCTATTACGTGTTTGCCGGGGACCAGACCCTCGGGGCGGAGTTCGCCGGATACGCCGGCACCGTCGGTTCTATTTGTACTTTCTTGGTGATTATCTTCGTTACCTGGCTGGCGACAAAAATTGGCAAACGCCGGGCTTTCTTTGTTTCTACCGGTCTGTCGATTGTCGGATACGCCTTGAAATGGATCTGCTATAATCCGGAAATGCCCTGGCTGGTGGTAGTGCCGGCACCGTTTCTGGCCTTTGCCCTCGGTGGGTTGTTCGTCTTAATGCCCTCAATGATTGCTGATGTGGTCGATGCAGATGAACTGGAAACCTACGAACGCCGCGAAGGGATGTATGGCTCGATTTTCTGGTGGATGGTAAAACTGGGAATGGCTGCAGCCCTGGCCGGCGGTGGGTTTTTGCTCAATGCGACCGGTTTCGATGTCGCGCTGGAAGGGAATCAGGGCGAAACTACGATTTTTCTCCTGCGCCTGTTTGACGCCGGTATTCCGATCATCTCTTCCTTTATTGCCATCTGGGCTATCTATACCTTCCCGTTAACGGAAGAAAGGGCACACGAAGTTCGTGCGGAATTGGAGCAGCGGCGCGGTAAGGCGGTTAGTGAACCTGTTTAGCATTATTGGATGATCATATACCCGGCGCTTTATGCGCCGGGGCGGTAGAAATTATTCCGTATTTACCCAATAGGCATCAACCATAAAATTGCGGCCGCCGTAGCCGTCTCTCATGTCGATCAGGCGGGGAGAGATGAAATCCGTGTGCGGATCGGTATTGAGGTCGTTCCGGGCCAGGCGCTGAATTTCCCCGCCGGTAACCCTTGCTGTAAATGTTTTTACCACTGCATCTTTCGCCTTTACGATAATCTGGTATTCACCATCATTTTCGCAGAGCTTCGCCTTTGTAAAGCTGAATTCGCCGCTGCTGGTTTTTTGACTGAAAGCCACACGCAGAAATCGCCATCTTGTGCCGCTGACCGATATCCCCTTGCTGCTGGCGATTTCTTT
>JAUIFT010000454.1 GCA_030430345.1 Calditrichia bacterium
TATATCAAATCGCAGTGAATGTCTGCAAAGATGAATTACGAAAAAGGAAACGCCGGGCGGCATATTCTCTTAGTCTGGTGGAACCGTCGCAACAACCGTTGATCAAAGAACCAGTGATGGAAAAAAATTTACATAACGACCCGGAAATGGCTGCGCAGCAGGCAAATATTAAATCACTGCTCGGGAAGGCATTGCAGGCGATCCCCGAGGAGCAGCGGATAGTCGTTATTATGAAGGAATACCAGGGACTAAAGTTTACTGAAATCGCCGCGGTGTTGAACATTTCGGTAAACACGGCTAAGTCCCGCATGTATTATGGGCTAAGTGCATTGAAAAGAATTTTCGATGAATGGAACATCGACAGGGAGAAAATCAGCTATGAAGTGTAAAATCAGCAAAGCGCAACTAATCGGGTATCTCTACCGGGAAATGCCCGCCGGGGAAATAGCTGCGCTGGAAGCACACATCGACAATTGCGAAGGCTGCCGGGAAGAACTGAAAGCATTGCAATCCGCATCGCATATTTTGGGCAGTTGGCCGGAAGAGGATGTCAATCTGAATTTGACTTTTGTTAATGAAACTGAAATGCCGGGAACGAACGTTGCCCGTTTTTTCGGGCAAGAAGGACTTTTCCGGATGGCCGGATTGTTTGCAGCCAGCATTCTTCTTGGATTTGCCTTGATGACGTTAGCACAGCATTTTTGGCTGCAAACGCCAGACCGGCATCTTGCGAATAAAGAGATTTTGACAGAAGAGAATATTGGCAGCAACAACAATACTCAAATGGACACGCCCACCACGAGAAACGACTCCGCCAGTCAGTTGACCTTCGAAAACAAATTTACCACGCCCGGTCAGGCGGAAGCATTGAAAAAGCAATTGGCGATTACCGAGAATGTCAGTTTGATGGAAAACCTTCTCAACGAAGAATTCGTCCAAAAAAACCGGCAGCGCTTTGCGAAAAGCGGGAAAACGAAAGGAATTTATCTCACCGGTAAAGGAATGGTTTTTCTTGTCAATGCCGAGCAGAACAAGGAATTCCCCGGCAAAGAAGCCGCCCGCATCCTGGAGCGGGTCAACAAGCGCAAGAATATAGAGTTCTTCGATTCATCTCACAATCATTCTACTGAGAACCCGCAGAACAGTCACGTAAATGATTTTAAAAGTGCTGTGCTCAACATTGTTTACACTAACGAAAACACTTTCCAGCTTTTGTCTCCGGATGAATCAATTGTTATCGCGGTTGATTCGAAAATGCAAAAGGAAGCCCGGAACGGCTTCATTATTGAATTGCACAAAAAGGACATCGACACCTTCAAGCATGGTAAGATCGGCATGGAGGAATTGCTGAAAAAAGTGCGCGTCAGTGATTACAAGTAAAAATTTTCAAAAAATATCCGGCAGTTAAAACTTTTTCGAAAAAGTAGCAATCATAAGAAGAAAAGAAGAAATCAAAAAAAATCCGTGGAGGATTCACATGAAAGAAAGATCTACCCCCGTTTACTTTTTTAGAATGACTTTAATGTTTGCTGTAATAGCGGCATTTCTTTCCTGCCAAAGTCAGGATGTGCAAGCGTCCCCCAAAAAGGGCTACCTCGGCGTTAGCATCGAAGAAATGACCCCTTCCATGAGCGACGAGTATGAAATTGGCAATCGCTCCGGCTTGCTGGTCACCCAGGTGTTTCACAACAGCCCTGCGGACGATGCCGGTCTCCGTGAAAATGATGTTATCGTACGTTTCGATGGGAAGACCGTGGAAAAAGCGGACGATTTTGTAGTGATGGTTCGTAATACCGCGCCCCGTTCTGAGGTCAAAATCAACGTTATACGGCGTGGCAAGGAGCGGGAACTGGCAGTAGAGATGGGCCGGAAGAGACGCAACCAGATGGCCTTTGGCAGCGGCGGTACTTTTGTCTCATTATTAAACAGAGCGCAGCTGGGCGTGCAAATTCAGGATCTTGATGATAATCTCGGCGAATATTTCCCGGGGGCAGGCAATGAAGGTGTCTTGATCCTGAAAGTCAACGAAGATACGCCGGCAGAAGATGCGGGATTGAAGGCCGGGGATGTCATCGTCAAAATTGATGAAGATCCGGTACCGGACACCGAAGAACTGATGTATCTCCTCTCCGATTATGATGATGGCGACGAAGTAAAGGTTGAATACATTCGCAAAGGGAGAAAAGAATCCGTAACCATCGAACTGGAAGATAGTCATGGAATGCACTGGCAGCACTCTGATGGGAATTTCAATTTTTTCAAAAAAAAGGACCGGCATCGCAATCGTTTCCACAACGAACTGAATGATGTCATCATTCATGAATTACACCGGGACAACGACAAAAGCAGCATTTAAACCATAAAAAATCGACCTGCATCTCCAGCAACCTGACGGAAAACTTCCCTGCCAAATTCGTCAGGTTGTTTTTATTTCCCCCTTTGCTTACATTTGATTCCGACAACAATTTTTGAAGAGTGAAACGACTTTCATGCTATTCGTACGGCAGCTCACAGTTCAGCCAGCATCTTCTGCAAAATATTGTTGTTATTGATCGTAGCACCTAATACATGAGGATGATTATGTTTGCGCATTTCCACAGGTTCTTTCTCGTTACATTTATATCCGCGGCAGTACTTTTTAGCTGTGCCTCCAGCCAGTCTGCGAAGACACAATCGACAAACACCGACACGGCTTTTTTTAATATTTCCACCACAGATCAAGATAAAACCTGGTGGCAATGGCGCGGCCCCAGGAGAGATGGCATCTCCATGGAAAAAGGGCTTCTCGCCAGTTGGCCGGATAAAGGGCCGGCAGAAATCTGGCGCCGCTCTCTGGGAGGCGGATTTTCCGGCATTTCCGTTTATGACAACCGCCTGTATACCATGTATACCAACGGTTATGACGAATACCTGGTTTGCCTCGACGCCTTCAGCGGGAAGCGTATTTGGAAAACACGCATCGACCGCAACTATGTCGATCCGCTGGGAGGTGACGGTCCGCGCAGCACCCCGACAGTGGACGGACAACGGGCGTATTGTGTTAGCGCCGAAGGTCGTTTTGCGGCGATTGACATTGCCAGCGGCAAGTTGCTCTGGAGCCATGATTTTGTCGACGATTTTGGTGGGAAAATACCCCGCTGGGGATATTGCATTTCTCCGATATTGTATGGCGATAACGTCCTGGTAGAGATCGGTGGGCAGGGAGACAATCTCATTGCCGCCTTTAATACAGAGAGTGGTGAATTGGCCTGGCAGAAGCACGGCGGCGCTGCCGGATATTCATCACCAATACTAACGATATTCCATGATACAGAACAGGCCCTTTTCTTTAGCGGCGACAAACTGATTGCCGTTAATCCGCTCAACGGCGATCGCTACTGGTCCTTCAAATGGCATACTGAGTACAATGTAAATTCCGCGACACCAGTGGTTATTGCACCAAACAAAGTATTTATTTCTTCCGGGTATGACAAAGGGTCCGCTCTGCTGGAAATCAGCAAAAGCAACGGGGCGTTTGCAACACGGGAGCTTTGGAAAACCAGGAAAATGAAAAACCATTTCAGCACTTCCCTCTTTCATCAGGGATTTATATATGGCTTTGATAATGGGGTTTTCAAATGCCTGGATATTGAAACCGGGAAAGAAACCTGGCGGCAAAAAGGACATGGGAAGGGCGCCATGATTTTTGCCGACGGACATTTCATAATACTCAGTGACCGCGGCAAGCTAACGCTGGTAAAACCGTCTCCGGATAGAT
>JAUIFT010000455.1 GCA_030430345.1 Calditrichia bacterium
ACTGGTAGAGGAAAAAATTCATGGGGAATTTATGGAAGCTTTGCTGGATGCTGCCGGGAAAATACAGCCCGGTGATCCATTAAATCCCGCAACGGAATTTGGCACCATAGTCGATGAAGTCCAGACCGGGCGAGTGCTGGAATATATCGCTAGCGGTAATCAGGAAGGGGCGGATTTGCTGCTGGGCGGAGAACGGGTGAACCAGGAAAGTGGTGGTTGTTATATTACACCGACCGTCTTCGACAAAGTGCACCGGGAGATGACCATTGCCCGGGAAGAGATTTTTGGCCCGGTGCTCTCAACCCTTTCATTCAAGGGCAGCAGCAATGCGGTGGAACTGGCAAATGATTCTCAATATGGACTGCAGGCGGCGGTCTGGACACGGGATCTCAACAAAGCGCATAAAATGGCGCGCGCGCTAAAGGTGGGCATGGTGACGATTAACTCCCTTGATAGTTACAAGGAAGTGATGCCGTTTGGCGGGGTAAAGCAGTCCGGGTTTGGGCGGGATTTTTCCCTGCATGGCCTGCATAAATACACCCAGATGAAATCGACTTATATTGCGTTGAATTTATAGCATCTATTGAATACTCAATGTTTTCAAGGCCTTATTTACCCGCTGCGCACTAATGGGAGAATCTTTCCCTTTTGGGTAAAGCAGTCAACAATTTCCTCCCACATTTTTAATCCGCCTTTCTTTCTCTCCTGAAGACGTCGTATATTACTCCGCTTCAATACTGTCAGAGAAAAATTGGCAAAGATAGATCGTTTAATTCAACCCAAAGGTGTTTTTATGAAAAAGATAATTGTCTGGCTGGTGTTTGGCTGGTTAATACTCGCCTGTCAGGAAGAACCGAAAGTGGCAACGCAAAAATTCCTGGACGCATATACGAAAACGTTTCAGGAACTTTATTATGCTTCCGCAGAAGCAGAGTGGAAATCCAACACCTACATCGTGGAAGGTGATACCATTACCGGTCCTGCCACCGAGCGGGCAAACAAGGCACTGGCCAGTTTCACCGGCAGTAAGGAAAATATCGAAAAGGCCCGGGCGTTACTCGCGCACAAAGATCAGCTCAGCGATTTGCAGGTGCGCCAGTTGGAGGCGATTCTCTACAATGCCGCTAATAATCCCGCCACTGTGCCGGATCTCGTTGATGCCCGTATTAAAGCGGAAACCGCCCAAAATGAAAAGCTGTTCGGGTTTGATTTTCAGATCGATGGCAAATCTGTTTCTACCAATGAGATCGACGCCATTCTGAAAGAAGAGACAAATCTTAATAAACGTCTCGCAGCCTGGGAAGCCAGTAAGGAGGTTGGTAAAAACCTGCGTGATGGTCTGGTAACGTTGCAGGAGCTGCGCAATAAAACCGTGCAGGCATTGGGCTATGATGATTATTTCTCCTACCAGGTGTCTTCTTATGGGATGACAACACAGGAAATGGTTGATCTTAATCGCCGCCTGGTTGAAGAGCTGCGTCCGCTTTACCGGGAATTGCACACTTATTTTCGCTATGAACTGGCGAAAAAATATGGAGTGAGTGAAGTGCCGGATCTAATCCCTGCCCATTGGCTGCCGAATCGCTGGGGACAGGATTGGAATTCCCTGGTAACCGTGGAAGGCTTTGACCTTGATGGTGCCTTGAAAGAAAAAGATGCGGAGTGGCTCTGCCGCCAGGGTGAAGAATTTTACAAGAGCATGGGTTTTGATGCCATGCCGGAAACTTTCTGGACCAAATCCTCCCTCTACCCGCTGCCTGAGGGGACAAATTACAAGAAAAACAATCACGCCTCGGCCTGGCACATGGATCTGGAAAATGATGTTCGCTCCTTGATGAGCGTGGTACCGAATGCTGATTGGTATGAAACCGTCCATCATGAACTTGGGCACATTTACTACTATATGTGCTACACCAATCCCAATGTACCGCCGCTGTTACGGGAAGGCGCTAACCGCGCTTTTCATGAAGCGATTGGTAGTTTGCTCGGCTTTGCGGCCATGCAGAAGCCGTTTCTGGCGCATCTCAACCTGATTCCCGCCGATGCGAAAACCGATCAGATGCAGATTTTGTTAAAGGAAGCATTGAATTATATTGTATTCATTCCCTGGTCCGCCGGCGTAATGACCGATTTTGAGTATGAGCTCTATAGCAATAATCTATCCCCGGATCAATTCAATGCCAAGTGGTGGGAACTGAAAGCCAAATACCAGGGTATCGCGCCTCCTTCCGCGCGTGGGGAAGAATTCTGTGATGCACCCTCGAAAACACATATTAACAATGATGCCGCTCAGTATTATGATTATGCGCTTTCAAACGTAACGCTTTTCCAGATCCACAATCATATCGCAACAAAAATCCTCAAACAGGATCCGAAGGCAACCAACTATTATGGCAGCAAAGAAGCCGGAGAATTTCTGGCCGGTATCCTTGAAAAAGGCGCAAGTGTGGATTGGCGTAAATTAATGAAAGATGAGCTTGGCGAAGAGCTTAGTGCCAACGCGATGCTGAACTATTTTGCTCCGCTGATGGACTATCTGAAAGACGCCAATAAAGGCCGCAAATATACGCTGTAATCAGAAATTTGAACGCTTTGGTTCGTTTTTTCACTGCCCGGTAATAAAAATGCCGGGCAGTGAATATCCCATCTATCTTGCACAATTCCTGTTTTTCCTACCAATTTTTGATGATACATTAGACAATGGCAAAAAACTATACAGGCCGTATAAAAACCGATCGGGCAGAGCGGCTGGATAAATTATTACCGGAAATTTTTCCACAGTTCTCCCGCCGGCGTCTTCGGGGATTGATCTTGCAGGGAAGTGTGTACCTTGATAAGCGCCGGATACGCAAGCTTTCCTATCAGGTATTACCGACAACGGGGCTTCCGGTTACAGTTTTTGATTTTAGCGGGGAAGCGATCGATGACATTGCTGAAAAAGTTCAGTGGGGGAAATTACTGCTCCTGAGCGACGAAAATATTCTCGCGATCAACAAACCGCCCGGCATTCCCAGCGCACCTACCCGGGAATCTGCCATTCACAACGTTTATCATTACCTGACGTCTTGCGGTATATTACCGAAAAAATATTATCCTTTTCACCGTTTAGATAAAGATACCAGTGGCGTTTTAATGATTCCGCTAAAGAAAAATTTCGCCCGTGGATTAAATAGTGCAATGCAGGAACGACAGATAGAGAAAAAATATTTGACGATTGCGATTGGCATCCCGGATAAAGATGCCTGGGTGGTGGAAGGATATTTGACGCGACCACGAGGCATTTATCAGCCGGCACGAATTATTGCGAGTAAAGAAAAGAACGCGAACTTCTCGCGAACGGCGTTTCGCTTGTTAGCCGAAAATCGCCAGGCAAAACTTTCGCTGCTGGAGGCTAAACCGGAAACGGGCAGAACTCATCAGATTCGTGCCCATGTAAGACATAGCGGTTTAGGCATTCTGGGAGATTCAACCTATGCGAGTGATATAACTGCAGATATAAAGGTACCGCATCATTTATTGCATTGTGCGGGTATGTATAGTTCCGGAAACAATGTTGGGGATGATTTACGACTCGAAGCGCCATTACCGGAAACCTTCCGGGAAATAGCCGATAGGTATTTTAGTGATTGGGAAAAATTAATCTGAAGCTCAATCGTTAAATGATCAGGCATTTTTTCGCAGACGAACGATAAACGAGCCATCCATTTTATGACGATGGGGAAACGTTCGGACAGAAATTTTATTCCAG
>JAUIFT010000456.1 GCA_030430345.1 Calditrichia bacterium
GACCGCGGAAAGCTGGCCCGGAAAGCAATTGAACGAATGCCCGGCGTTCAAAAAGATGCGGTGAAAATCAATAAATAATTCTTTCAAGTTTTTCAGCCACCGATTTCACTGATCTGCACAGATTGGCTATTCTGCCAGAAAATCCGTGTTTATCAATGAAATCCGTGGCTAAGCATTAAGAGGCTAAAGATGCTAGGTAAAATACTGCTGATATGTGTTCTCTTAGGTTTTCTGTTGGGTTGCACCCGCCTTTCCGATAGCCTTGATGCACCGGGTGGGCTAACCTGCGAGTATCGCACTAACCCGATGGGCATCGATACGGCCGCGCCGCGCTTTCGCTGGGTAGTGCGTTCTTCCGAACAAAATCAAATCCAGACCGCTTACCAGGTTTTGGTTGCCAGTAAAGCCGAACATCTAAAATCGAATAAGGGCGATTTTTGGGATTCTGGTAAAATCGTTTCAGACGAAACGGCACAGATTGAATACAACGGCAAACCGCTGCTCTCTACACAACCTTATTTCTGGAAAGTGCGCAGCTGGGATCGAAATGACCGCCCTTCCCGTTGGAGCGAGGTTCAGCAATTCAGCACTGGATTTTTCGCAGATTCGCTCTGGCAGGCGCAGTGGATTGGATATGACGCTTTTATTTCCGAACTCCCGGAAGATACCCTGCAACCGAAACGGAAGCGCCGGAAACTACCTTACCAGGCAACACCCAGCCCCTACCTGCGGAAAGAATTCAATATTGAGAAACCCTTGCAGCGGGCGGTTGTCTATGCGACAGCACTGGGTGTCTATGAATTACATCTGAACGGGCAGCGGGTGGGAGAAGACTATTTCATGCCGGGCTGGACCGACTATAACCAGCGCCTCTATTATAACGCTTACGATGTCACCGATCTCCTGAAAGACAGTCTGAATGCTTTCGGGGCCATCCTTGCAGATGGCTGGTATGCCGGGAATGTTGCCAATCGTGGGCAGCAGATCTATGGCCAGCGCTTGCGGCTGTTTGCCCAACTTCATTTGGAATATGATGATGGCACCCAGGAAAAAGTGATGACGGATTCTACCTGGAAGGCCAGCTACGGACCGATTCGCGAAGGGGATATGCAGGCCGGGGAAACCTACAATGCCCATATGGAAATGCCCGGCTGGCATACTACCGGGTTTGATGAAAGTGATTGGGATAAAGTCGATATATCCCCTAAACCGGATGTCATCCTACAGTCCTATCCGGCCCAGGGCGTTCGAAAAATTGAAGAGATTCGCCCCCGCGATATTCACCATAGCAGCCCGGGACGTTACATTATAGATATGGGGCAAAATTTTGCCGGCTGGGTGCGGCTGCGAATGAATGGCACTGCCGGTGATAAAGTTGTGCTGCGCTTTGCTGAAAAATTGAAATCGTCCGACAGCTTATTCACTAAAAACCTGCGCTCGGCCAAAGCCACCGATACCTATATTTTGAAAGGAGGCCGGGAGGAAGTATGGGAACCGCGCTTCACCTATCATGGATTTCAATTCGTCGAAGTTAGCGGTTATCCCGGGGAGCTTCGCCCGGATGATATCACCGGCATCGTTGTTCACAGCGATCTTCCCCGCAGCGGTTTTTTTGAATGTTCCGATACCTTGATTAATCGCATCTACGAAAATGCGCTGTGGTCGCAAAAATCTAACTTCTTCGATATCCCGACCGATTGCCCACAGCGGGACGAACGCATGGGTTGGTCCGGCGATGTGCAGGTGTTCTTGCCAACATCTATTTATAATATGGATGTCGGCGCTTTCTTCAGCCGCTGGATGCGGGATTTGGTAGATGGGCAATTTCCTGATGGCCGCCTGCCCAGCACTGCGCCGCGAATTTATAATCGGGTCGCTGCCGGTTGGGGCGATGCCGGTGTGATTCTTCCCTGGCAACTCTATCGTGCCTATGGCGATACCCGCATCATTGAAACGCACTATCCGGCGATGCAACGCTGGATGAATTTCCTGATCGATAAAAGCGATAGTCTGATCAGCGGGCAAGGCAGCTATGGCGACTGGCAAAATGCCGATGCCGAAACCCCGATACCAGTATTCTCCACGGCATATTTTGCGAATAGCGCGCGATTAATGATGGAGATGGCCCGCGCGACCAGCAAGAACGAAGATATGATTGCCTATAAAGATCTCTTTCATCAAATCCGCGACGCCTTCACTAAAAAATTCGTTTCCGATAGTGGAAAGATCGAAGGGGACACGCAGGGCGCATATTTGTTAGCTTTACAGTTTGATTTGATTCCGGAAGGGAAACGTCCACAAGTCTTCTGGCAACTGATGCGCAAGATACGGGAAAATGAAGGACATCCCTCGACCGGATTAATTTGCAGTAGCATGCTTTTACCGGTGCTGAGTGAAGGGGGAGAGGCAGCGGTTGCCTATCAAATGCTGGCAAAGCGAACCTATCCTTCCTGGGGATTCCAAATTGTGAACGGGGCAACAACGCCCTGGGAACGTTGGGATGGGTATTCCGCCGAAAAAGGATTTCACGAGGATATCACAAACTCATTCAATCACTACGCATTCGGGGCCGTTGCGGAATGGGTTTACACGAATATTGCCGGTATCAATACTGATGCACCGGGCTTTAAGCATGTTATTATCCGCCCCCGGCCCGGTGGTGGTCTGACCTACGCAAAAGCTGCTTACGAATCAATTCGTGGCCGAATTTCAGTCGATTGGCGCTGGGAAGAGAATCGCTTTCATTTAAAAGTGACCATACCGGCCAATACGACCGCATCCGTATACTTGCCGGTTTCAGATGAGAGTAAAATCTTTGAGAGTGGGGAAACGATCAACGCGCAGCAGCTAATTCAGCTGGAAAAGCGGGAAAACGGGGAAGCGTTGTTGAAGGTGCCTTCCGGCGATTATGAATTCGAGGTGAATTAGTTGATGAGCAAATATGTAAAAATGTTCAAATATATCCTGATGCTACTTCCAATAAAAATGTAAGATAGAATAAATAAACGATTATTCATTTCCCGCGCAACGCTATCTCCAGGCAGAACAACAGATTATAAATTACGAAAAATATAGTATACAAAAGTTCACTTTTTTCTTGACTTGCAAGATAAATGTCCGTAAACTTTTCTCAGTTTTTAAAGGATTTCAACATAATCATATTTTGCTATAAACCAAAATCTAAGGAGTGCAAGATGAGATTATTGGCGATTAGTCTGGCCGTATTAATTCTCTGCTTTGTTGTTATTGTAACTGCGCAGGACATGCCCACACCGCCGCCGCCATTGGGGGAAGATGTAACCTGGATGGCTGGAGAATGGGAAGGTGTATCCAAATCTCCCTGGGGGGAATCCAGGGAATGGATGACAACAGAAGTAGGGTTGAATGGTCAATTTCTACTTATGAATTACAAAAGTGTCACCGAGGGGCAACCGGAATATACGGGCATGGGATGTCTTACTATTAAAGGAGGGAAATTAACTGGTTACTGGATTGATACTTACCGGACGATGTCTTATGGCGAAGGTAAAATGGAAGGTAACATCACCAAGATGGTTTGGGAGGACGAGAAAGGGAAAATGACTCGAATTACCGAGAAGATCAGCAATAACAAATTTAAGGTAAGTGTTAAGATGCCCGGTCCGGATGGGGGCGTTGTTGAATCAACTTCGGAAATGACCCGAGTGAATTAAAAGTTATAGCAATCTTTTCTATTTTTTCTATTGCCCGGATTGCGTCTTTGATGTG
>JAUIFT010000457.1 GCA_030430345.1 Calditrichia bacterium
CACCCCGGAGCCGCGCAGCATCGGTCCGGTAACGCCAAACTCAATCGCATCTTCCCGGGAAATATGTCCAATACCACGAGTTCTGTCCACCCAAATACGATTACGGGTCAGCAAATTATGAATCTCTTTTAATACGCCGGGATAATAATTCAGGAAATTATTGGTCATCTCCTTAAAATCATGCGGCACATCGCGAAAAACGCCGCCGACGCGGGTATAACTGGTTGTCAGCCGTGCACCGGTGGTATGTTCAAAAATAATGTAGAGATTTTCACGTGCCTGGAAGGCGTAGAGGAAAGCGGTGAAGGCGCCGATATCAAGCGCGTGAGTGCCCAGCCAAACCATGTGATCGGCAATTCGGGACATTTCCGCGAGAATGGTGCGAATATACTTCGCCCGTTCGGGAATTTCCATTTCCAACAGCTTTTCAACCGCCTGGGCAAAACCGATATTGTTACAGAGCGGGGAAAGATAGTTCATCCGGTCGGAAAGCGTCACCCATTGGTTGTAACTTTTGTGCTCGCCGAGTTTTTCAAAACCGGAGTGCAGATAACCAATATGCGGTTCTGCCTTTACCACAACTTCCCCATCCAGTTCCAATACCAGGCGCAGGGTGCCGTGTGTCGCCGGGTGCTGCGGGCCGAAGTTCAGAATGGTACGATCGGTCTTTAAACTGTATGCTGCTTCTTGCGCCATAATCTTCTATCCGTTTTTGCAATTAAAGTAGTCTTACTGCTGCTCATCGCTGTTTACTTCAGATCGAGGATGACATCCCGTTCCCCACGGCCCCGCAAGGGATAATCCTTTCGCAGCGGGTGACCATCAAAAATATCCGGCAGGAGGAGTCGTCGTAAGTCGGGGTGCCCTTCAAAATTGAACCCGAACATCTCGAATGCTTCCCGTTCCAGCCAGGCGGCGGATTTCCAAACCGGGGTCAGTGAGGGCACGCTCATATCGGCTTCGTCTATGCCAACTTTGACGCGCAGCCGTAAATTGGTCTTCATGGAGTAAATGTGAATGACCAGATCAAAACGCGGTTCACGATCCATTTTCAGGAAATCCACGCCGGTAATGTCGACCATGTAATCGAACTGCAGCGTTTTATCCTTTCGCAGAAACTTCATAACCGGAATCAGCTGTTCCTTATCCAGAAACAGGGCCAGCTGGCCGCGGGCGGTCTCGAACTTTGCATCGGGGAATTTTGCCGACACCTTTTCCTGAATAGTATTAAATGTCACTTTAGCCATCAAACTACTCCCATTGAAAAGCGCCGCGTTTCCAGAGATAGATGTATCCGGAGAAGAGAATCACCAGAAAAACAAACATTTCCCAGAAGATAAAAGAACCGGCGGTTAGGTAATCGTTATAGACAACTGCCCAGGGGTACATGAAGATAATTTCCACATCAAACAGAATAAACATCATCGCGACCACGTAGAAGCGGATCGGATAACGCAGGCGGGCATCCATCTGTGGCTTCAGGCCGGATTCATACACCTGCTGCTTAATCTTATTCTTTAGTTTGGGATTCAAAACGTGGGTAAGCCCGATAATGGTGCCGGTGATAATTGTAGCAAGCACCATTACGACAAGGATAGGCAGATATTGATCGAGCATTTGTTTGTCCTGTGATAGTTAAGAATTTTTTTCACAAAGTCTAAACGACCAAATAATAACCAATCTTGTATAGAACAACAACAAAAAAACTATTAATTTTTCCGGCATTTTCTCACAATTCGGGACAGTCCGAGAAGAGTAAACCAACATGGCAGATTTATCAGACAGCAGCACTCGGGAAACCCTCTGCTGATCTAACAGCACTTACATTTTGTTTCGGGTCAGGACAGGAAAGATATCATCCATCACCAGCGCTTCCCGCACCCAAAAAGGCTCTGCGTAAGTTACACCGCCCTTCCAGCCATAATGGCGCATGCGAAATTCGACCGCATCAAAGAATCCCTTTGACGAGATAAAAGTCTCTTCGCCATCATAGCCGGGATTATAAAATTGAGATTTATGTGCTTTTACAGCGGCCAGTTTTGTTTCGTATTGTTCTGAGATATCGACAAGAAAGGTCGGCTGAAATTCGTAGGTGATCATATAATAAACCAGGCGCTTCGGGCGAAAGGCGGGATGATTACCGGGATCCATTTTTTTCAGTCCGGCATAGAAGCAGGCGTCGGTAATCAGGTTGCTGGAATGAACATGGTCCGGATGACGATCGTTGGGATAGGGCGCAAAAACAATCGCCGGGCGCAAACGGCGAATCGCCCGGATAACTTTCAGACGATTTTCATCGTTATTGTAAATATTGGCATCGGGAATTTGCAAATTCTCCCGAGCCACAGCGCCGAGAATTTTTGCGGCATCGGCAGACTCCTCATACCTTTCCGCCACTGTCCCCCGGGTGCCCATCTCCCCTTCAGTAAGATCAATAATTGCGGTGCGGTATCCTTGCTGCGCCAATTTTACCAGTGTTCCACCGCACCCAAGCTCTACATCATCGGGATGTGGGCCGAAAGCCAATATATCCACATGCGCTGCTGCCATAACCACTCATTGCTAAATAAGACATTGAAAAATAAGCTTGCAAAGTAACAGGCAGGGTATTAAAGCGCAAGCCTTTATTGAGGCAGTCCCGGAAAATTCGAAAAGGGTTGAATATCGTATTTTCAAATCGATATATTCCACAAATACTTAAATGGATAACATATATGAAGCGACAGGCTAAAACAGGAAAGAGGATTTACGGTGTTCACAGAGCGAGTGGAATACGAACGACTATTGGGAGAATTTTCCGGTAAACAAGCAGGACCAAATGTGATTTTTCTGGGGGGCGTTCATGGCAATGAGCCGGCGGCGATTTCTGCGCTAGAGCGTGTATTTGCGGGATTACCAGCATTTCAAACAGCTTTTAAGGGTCGAATGACTGCCGTTGTCGGCAATGTTAATGCATTAAATAATAGCTTAAGATATGTAGATGAGGACCTGAACAGAATTTGGTCGCCGGAAGCGATGAATGCTTTGGAGGCATCGCCTGAATTCGGCATCGACAACTCCGCTGAGCAAGTCGAACGGCGCGAGATTTACAAAACCCTTCGCCCGTTTTTGGAAGACAAGCGCACGCCGCTTTACATCGTTGATCTTCATACAACCTCTTCCCAAAGCGCGCCGTTCGCGGTTATGGCGGATACTATCCGAAACCGCGAATTCGTTTTCAATTTTCCGGTACCGGTCATTCTTGGTCTGGAGGAAATAATTGAGGGCGCCATTATTCATTATACCTGCGATTCCGGGGCACGGACAATGGCTTTTGAAGCCGGCCATCATGATGATCCGCAATCGATCGACAACCATGAAGCGGCTATCTGGATTGCCCTGGTGAGTGCCGGCTGCCTGAAGCAGGAAGACGTTCCGGAATATGCTGCTTACTACCAGCGCCTCAAAAACGCATCATCCGGCCTCTCGCCAGTTTTCGAAACGCGCTTTCACTATCAAATCCAAGCGGATGAAGATTTTCGGATGTTGCCGGGCTATAGCAATTTTCAACCGGTGCGCCGGGGAGAGAATCTGGCGGAAAATCAATGGGGCGTTATTCGCTGTGGCGGCACCGGGAATATTTTCATGCCATTGTATCAATCGCAGGGCACTGATGGATATTTCCGGATTCGCCGGGTGAAGATTTTCTGGCTGCATGTTTCCCGCCTGTTACGGCGGTCGGGGATATTCCGGGTCGCGCCCTTTTT
>JAUIFT010000458.1 GCA_030430345.1 Calditrichia bacterium
CAAACACAAATTCATCGAGGACATTTACAATCACCGGCGCCTCTTTTCGCTGCCGCTCCGTGCGGGTGGCAGTAACCACAACTGCATTCGCAGACAAGGATTTCGGCGCCATGGCAATCTGTTCGAAAATCATGGCCGCTGCGTCAATTCGGATCAAACGTTCAGTGGTTTGATATCCAACATATTGCACCTGCAGGATATAATCCCCCGCTGGAATATTGTCGATCAAAAACGCACCGGCACTATCTGTGGCGGCACCGAGACGGGTTCCCTGCAGGCTTAGATTAGCACCAATCAGCCTTTCACCGCTGGCTTGATCAACAATTGTTCCGGAAATTGTGCCGGGCCGACCCTCGGCATATATATTTGTAAACAGAAGGAAGGATGCGAAAATCAATATAACAGTCTTTAATCTTTCCATAATGAACCTCACTCATTTCGATGATTATTCGGAGGAAAGATAATATGACTGTAACAGCGTGTCAATGGATTTTTAGGCAAGACTAAAAACAATATTTAGTTTATCCGACAGAACATTTTAGCCAATGGAAACAAATATCCTTCGGGCAACTTCTCGCCCTATCTGCACTTTTTCGTTCCCGACTTCCAAAGATATGAGATCGTTCAGGGGGCCAACTTCAAGAATGCGGAATTTTGTCTGCGGATAAAGTCCTAATTTGCCGATGTACGCCAGGATTTCCGGGTTCTGATCATTGATCCGCTCTATTTTACCAACATCGCCGGCATTTAAGGTGTTTAGTGGTGTATCGGATGTTTCCGGAACGGAACCGTCTCGCTTGGGAATTGGGTCGCCATGCGGATCGTGGGTTGGATAGCCAAGCATTTGGTCAATGCGATCTTCTATTTTTTCCGAGAGCATATGTTCCCATTTTTCCGCCTGCTCATGCACCTCATTCCAGGGCATACCTAACGCTTCGACTAAAAATGATTCGATTAGGCGATGATGCCGAATCACCTCCAGGGCAATTTTTTCGCCGGCATCCGTCAAGGTAATACCGTTTTTTTTACTATTCTTAACAAGGTTCATGCCTTCCAGGCGCTTAATCATCCCGGAAACAGAGGCAGGTTTTACCTCTAGTTTCTTTGCCAGTAAGGTTAAGCTTACTTTCGCACCGTTTCTGCCGGAGAGGTAAATATTTTTCAGGTAATCTTCAATTGCTTCGGTTTTCATATCGCTCCATCAGTATTTAGGCAAAGCTAATATGGTCTCCCAGTTAAAGCAATAGCGGGGATCATTTCAGTAAAAAAATACCCGTAAAAAGGAGTAAGGCAAATAACATCTTGTGTCGCAGAAGCGGTAAATATAATTTATGACCTGTAAATACAGGGAGATTCATCCGGTAATGACATTTTGCGCCGGTTGCGGATTAAATCCCACAGGAACAAAAAAATTTCCACCAGGAAATCTATATATGCCCACAGATAATTCCCGCATAAACAGCAATAAAACCGCCGAACATCGTCAGGATCGGCACTACATGCTTTATGAATTATTCCATTCGATTTCTTCCACCCTGGATACCGATGTTGCCCTGAATTTAATCATCGATGCCGCGGTGCATATTACCGGCGCCAGCAGCGGTTCTCTGGTAATGGTCGATTGGGAACAACGCTTACTCAACATTGCAGTATACCGCGGTTTTGTGGAACCGATTGAAGACACTCAACTTAAAGTCGGTGAAGGTATTACCGGCTGGGTAGCCGAGCATGGTAAAGCGTTGTTGGTTGAGGATGTCAGCAAGGATAAGCGTTATGTTCAGCTAAAGGAGGATATCCGCTCCGAGCTTGCCGTTCCCCTGTTTATCGAGGATCGCCTGATCGGGGTGGTTAATGTGGACAGCACCCGTTTGAACGCTTTCGACGAAGAAGATCTTGACCTCCTCACATTACTGGCGAAGCAGTCTGCGCGGGTTATTGACAATGGTAACCTGTTTGATACGGTAAAACGTAAGGTCGAAGAGCTATCGACCCTGATCAAGGTAAACAAAACGATTGCCAGCACTCTTTCCTTAAACAAAACATTGCGGGAAATTGTCACACAAACCGCCCGCTTAATGAAAACGCGCATCTGTGCGATTATGCTGCTTTCCGACGATGGGGAAACCCTCTTAATGAAAGCGCATTTCGGTGGCGGGAAGCAGTTTGAAAAAATCACCAATCTGGCGATTAACCGCCATCCCCTTGGCGAGGTTATCCGCGAGCAGAAAACCGTTGTTATCCCCAACGTTCAGCAAGTTACCGACTATCGCTTTCGGGAGATTACCGCTGCGGAAGGGTTGGACTCCCTGCTAGCGGTGCCACTCACCGTGCGGGACAAAACCATCGGCCTGATCAAAATCTACAATGATGACACCCACCGCTACACCGATGAAGAGACCAATCTACTTAACACCTTCGCGGATTTATGTGCCGTGACCATTGACAATGCCCGACTGTATGATACCATGGCTAATCTTGAGGAGCAGACCCGGCGGGCAGACCGCCTGGCAGCAGTGGGAGAGCTTGCCGTTGGCATTGCGCATGAAATACGCAATCCATTGACCGTGATTAAGATGATCTTCGAATCCGGCAGCGAGCTGAACAGCAAAGACCGCAATGTCATCAGCGAAGAATTAACCCGGATGAACACCATTATTACGCACTTGCTCGATTACACCAGACCCAATGAACCGGCCCGGGAATTTTGCAAGCTGAACCGTATTATCGAAAATGCCATCATGTTTCTTTCTTATCAATTGGATGCGAAAAACATCCAACTAAAGAGCGACCTACAGAAAGATATGCCGAAGATATTTGCTGATCCGGTACAATTACAGCAAATTTTTCTCAACATTGTCCTGAACTCTTCCGAGGCAATGCCTGATGGCGGCAACATTACAATCTCCAGCAAATATGATCTTGAGTCCGGTTTTGAAATCACTTTAACGGATGACGGCCCGGGCCTGCCGGAAATTATCGCCAAAAATCTTTTTGTTCCTTTTACCACGACCAAGGTGAATGGCCTGGGACTGGGACTGTCAATAATTAAACGCATCATCGACAGTCACCAGGGAATGATCAACGTCAAGTCCAATGCCGGAGAGGGCACCAGTATTCAACTCCTCTTCCCAATCGCCAGCCAATCGCTTTATTAAAATGCGGATTTCCAGATTCGACATTCCGCCCGTCACTATTTTTCCAGGTATTCGGACCAGCTCTTAATTTGTAAATCTTCCACACCGATACGGGAGAGCGTTTGTGCGAAGCGCATTGCGACCTGCCGGTTGGTGATTAAGGGTACATCAAAATCCACTGCGGTGCGGCGGATCAGGTATCCATTGGTCAACTCTTCTTTTTGACTGTTTTTCGGGATGTTTACCACCAGGTCGATCTTCCCGGCCTTAATGTAGTCAATTGTATTGAAATTATAAACATTATTCATTAGTGTTTTATAGTATAAACATTGACAAAATTTGTTTTAATTCTAATATACAGTATCCAATGCAACTAATTTTATAAAAAAATACAAAATTCATAATATTTTTTATATGTATGATAATAATTGTACATTATTTAGTATTGTGTTATCCCTTTTATGGACCTTCAATAATTACTTTTGGATTCTTTTGTTTTAATAATTCCTTTCCTAATTTTGTTATATTGCAAAAAAAAAGACTAATTTTTGTTGCATTTATAAGGTATTGTAATCCATCATCCGTTATTTTATCACATTGA
>JAUIFT010000459.1 GCA_030430345.1 Calditrichia bacterium
TGACAAATCCCACTTCTCTCCGCGCTTTGGCGTTCTCTATCACCCTTCCAAAGATCATATCCTGCGTGGGATGTTCAACCGGGGCGTTTCCTTTCCTTCGAATACTGAGATGTACCTGGACGTCACGCTCGATGAAACCACTTTTAATCGCAATGGCACCTACACACTCGGCTTTCAGGCAATGGGGGCACTCAACGGCTTCACATTTAACAACTTTCGGAACGATCGACTGGTAACGTCATTCGCATCACTGTCCGACGAAACGATTAATCCCTTTGGCAACCGCTATTCTTTCGATCAGTTTCCGGTGGGGGTTGTGTACTTGCAAACCCTGGCAAATCTACAGGACGTCCTTGCTGATCCGGAAGCGGATATTCCTGCACAGTTCAAATTTTTCAGTCAGACGCAAAGCGATGCATTTCTGAACCTGATGGATTTACTGGGGCGGCGGGCATTGACTTCCGGAGAAACCACCGGCGCTTTGCTTGGTATGCCCAACCTGAACCGCCCGGGATACCAGCAGATAGATAACCTGGAAGACATCTCTCCATTACAGGAAAGCACTACCCAGCGTTTTGAGTTGGGTTATAAAGGGTTGATTGAAAATCGCTTTCTGATTTCTGTGGATGGATATTACACCCAGAAACAAAATTTTGTCGGACCACTGGCCCTGGAAACCCCCTACATTTATTTACCGACGGAATACATCCGCGGTCGCATGATTGACATTCTCAGCTCCGGGGATGCGGAGGTGCGCGCGCTTCTGGATCAGATCGGACTGGATCCCAGTGTTGTCACCGGCACCTTAACAAACTTCTTCAGTCAAACGCCCGCCGCGGTTGTTCAGCCGGATCCGGTTAGCGAGTCTGGCGGCTTGCTGCCTTCTACCGGACCGAACCAGGTTGGCGCGCTGCTAACTTACCGCAACTATGGTGAAGTACAATATTTTGGAACGGACATCAGCATTCAATATCTCGCGGAAAAGAATCTGACCATGTTTGCGAATCTCTCGCTCATCAGTGACAATTTTTTCGATAATGAAGAGTTGAAAGAAAGTAACACCAATCTAAATGTCGCCCTGAATGTGCCGCGGGTAAAGTTTAAGGGCGGCCTGGTTTACACTGTCCCGAAAGGATTTACGTTCGGCGCTTCCTTCCGCTATGCCGAATCCTATCCGATTCGCTCCGGCCCATATGTCAGCGGTTTGCCGAAGCCATACGGCAACGGCGTTGGCGGGGTTGATCCGCTCTATATTACCGATGTAAACCTGGGATTTGATTTTGGGAAGATTATTCCCGGGTTCCGGATTGACGGGGCGGTGAAGAACTTATTTAGTGTGAAGTATCGGGAGTTTGCCGGCGCACCTTCGATTGGCAGGGTTGCCATTGCGCGGGCGGGATTTTCTTTTTAGATATTCAGCATCGACACTTTTTATTTAAGCCAAAGACCTGCACAGAGGCAC
The DNA here is from genome assembly GCA_030430345.1 of Calditrichia bacterium. The sequence continues at coordinate 1,463 of JAUIFT010000459.1, forward strand.
ACAGATTTATAAAAGATTCACTGAAAAGTGATCAAAAAATCTTTTTAAATCTGTGTAAATCCGCGGTGATCCGTAGCTAACCTTTAAAAGTTTCCGCATTGAATTTAGATAATAGTGGCAGTGGCAAATAACATTTTTTCCTGCCAGGTGCTACTGCCACTTTCTTTAAATTTCCCCGAGAAGATTCTGACGCATCCAGCCGGTTTTACCATCGGGCAGACTTATCTTCACCCATTCGCCGCGCGTTTCGTCCAGGGTTACTTTTGCCCCCTCATGTAAGACAAAAATATCGGTGCTGCCGGCATCCGGCGTACTCTGCACATTCAAAGACTTCGCTAACACAATTCCCTCAGTGGTATTGCGATCATTGTAAATATTAGCAATGAGCAAATAGCTGGCAACCACAGTCAACGCCAGCGTTGCGTAAACTGCATAGATCACCCAGCGCCGCCAGGTGGCTCCCCGGCTAAACAACAACAGTGCCAATAATCCCACTAACAGGATATAGAAGAATAAGGCGATTTTGGTCAAATCCGGGATGTTAAAAAGCACCATGAAACTGTCCCACCATTCAAACAGGAAAAACTTCGGCGGCATCTCAATATGATCGACCACTCTGAGATTCGCCAGAGCGAGGTTTTCCCGAATTTCGCTATCATTTGGTGCCAGCTTGTAGGCTTTTTCATAAAACAATACTGTCGGACCGATATTGCCTAACTTGTAATGACAATTTCCAATATTATAATAGACCTGACTGCTTTCATAGCCGGCAGCAGGAATCTTCATATACCATTCCAGTGCAGCGTCATATTCGCCATCCCGGTAGGCCTGATTCCCCTGTTCAAAGAAATATTTTGTACCACTTTGCCCAACCGCTGAAACCGTTAACAACATCAACAGCCCGAAAGCAGCAAACCATCCCTTATTCACCTGTTTCATTTCGTTCTTCACCTTCACAATTCCCGGTGCTCAAGTACCGGGAGATCATTATCATCGCTACGTCTAAAAAGATTTGCCCAGCTTCGCCAATATTTCCAGTGCGCGGTTATAGAATGCTGTCGCTTCATCACTGGTAATCTCACTGGCGGCAAATCGCCGGAAATCTGCCTCATCAAGACATTTTATATATTCATCAATCAAACCGCTCTCCAATTCCCGCTCTTTGAGAATTTTCAGAACATCATCCCGCAATAAACCGGCGGCGGCATGGTTGGTTTTATCCGCTACAAACCCGATCAAACCACGCGCTGTTTCCCCGTAGAAGTCGGCAAAAGCTTCTTTTTTCAAAAATGTTTCCGCCGTTTTCAGGCGCTTGCTCGCTTGCTTTAACGCTGTCCGTCTGCGGGCATATTCCACATTCGTAGACATCTTTTCCTGATGGTTACGATAGCCATAGGCAATGCCAAAAAGCGCTAGCGGCAGTATTAATGCCATCCAGAACCACCCGCCGGAATAAGGCTTATAGCCAAGGGGAATTAAACTCAGCGCATCTTCCTTAATAAAATGGATGTCTTTACCAATCAACTGCACATCGGATTTTTGCAGATACTGACTGTTAATGCCACTGGTAAGCTCTCTTCCTTCGCTGACTGATATATCGTATTGCGGGGATGTCAGGGTCTTATAGGTTTTACTCGCCGGATCAAAAAATGAGAGTTTGAATGGTTTAATCTGATATTCTCCGGCGGTTCGGGGAATGAGCACATACTCAAGTTCCCGGCTGGCCTTAAAATAGCCGCTGGAAAGATTGGTATTATCTTTCACTTTCGGATCATAGACTTCAAAACTATTCGGAAAGGGAATATCTAGCTTGTTGAGAGATTTCAGATTACTGTTCCCGTTTACCCGGATTTTGTAAGACAGCGCCTGGTTTGCTTCCACGCTGGATTTATCCAGACTGGCGCGCATCGTAAAGCTTCCGACCAGTCCGCTGTAATCCGCTGGCTTACCTTTCTCCGGCACTGGTTTCACATTTATTTTGATCGCTTTTGTAGACAGTACTTTCCGCACTGTTCGCCCCAACGGGTCATCAAAAAAATTGTCCAGCATGCTAAAAGGATCGCGGCGGCGGCTCTTTTGCACATTTACAGAAAGCTGCATCGGGGAAACGCTCAACTCTCCGGATTTCGTCGGGAAGAGAGCCAGCTTCTTTACGGTGGCAACATTGTATTCCACCCCGTTAATCACTTCCTTTTCGACAGGAATATTGGAAGGAATTTCGAATTCCTCTACCCAAAAACCAACGGTTTCCGGTTGCTTGATATAATTCAGA
>JAUIFT010000460.1 GCA_030430345.1 Calditrichia bacterium
GAAAATTTTACCAAAAACATTGTGCACTTCAAGGCCTTTGATGCGGACAAGAAACCCCTGCCTTTCCGAAAGCTGGATAAAGATGCCTGGGAAGTGAACCATGGCAAATCTGGAAAAGTTAGCATTCAGTATCAATACTACGCAAATCAGCTGGATGCCGGAAATTCTTACCTGGATGATAGTGAAGCATACCTGAATCCGGTTAACCTGATGATGTATATTCCCGGGAGGGAATCACTGCCGCTTACCGTACAGTTGCAAGAACCGGAAGGCTGGGGGGTTGCCACTGCTCTGAATTATAATCCTCTAAAAAATGAGTATTTTGCGGCCGATTACCATGAACTGGCCGACAGCCCAATCCTGATCAGTCCGGATATGGAATTGTTGTCCTTTAACATCGGGGAAACCCGCTTTGAAATCGCTTTGCAGGGGAAAAGTAATTTGCGTGACCGGGAGAAGTTGATAGACGACTTCCGGCGGCTGGTTAATGAACAGGTGCGCATCTTCGAAGGGATTTTTCCCTTTGACAAATACTTGTTTATGATTCACCTGGTCGATCATCGCTATGGGCATGGCGTTGAGCATAAAAATTCTACCTCGATGGTGATGGGGCCAGCCGATTTTCAAAATGGGCAGTTCTACCAACGATTGATAAGTTTTACAGCCCATGAGTTCTTTCACGTCTGGAATGTGGAACGGATTACCCCGGCCGTGCTGTTCCCACCGGACTATTCCCGGGAAAATTATACAACCCAAATGTGGTTCTTTGAAGGAGTGACCAGCTATTACGAGAATTTGACCTTGTGCCGATCCGGCTTAATATCGAAGTATGCCTTTTACAATAACCTGGAAAGGCAAATCAATGGTTATACTTTTTCTGCCGGTAGAAAAGTCGCCAGCCCGGCGATGTCCAGCTGGGATAGCTGGGGAAGGGCTGGGGGGAATCCTCCCGGAACAGTGGTTTCTTTTTATCGCAGCGGGGAAGTTTTAGGTTTACTGCTCGATCTGGAGATACGGGGACGCACCGGAAATGAAAAATCGCTCGACGATGTGCTCCGTTACCTCTACAAAGAATATGCGTTGAAGGACAGGGGCGTTCCGGAAGGAGGGATTGAAAAAGCGATTAATACAGTCAGCGGCAGTAATTTCCGGCAGTTTTTTGCCGACTATGTGGCAGGGATGAAAGAGATTGACTTCAATGCATTCCTGAAGTATGCCGGGCTTTCTTTTTCGCCTGCGCAGGGAGAGCGTCCGCTGCCATTTTCCGGCATTATTACTACATCATCCGCTGGAGAGAGCCGTATTCGAAATGTGCTTGAAAACTCTCCGGCGATGAAGGCCGGCCTCGCCATAGATGATATGCTCGTCGCTATTGACCATCAACGGGCAACCCATGAAAATTTCAATAAGCTGATAGCAACCTATCAGCCCGGAGATAAAATCCTCATTTCGGTTTTTCGACGGAATCAACTGATGCAAAAAGAACTCGTTCTGGAAAAAGCCCGCTACCCGTATCGCCTACTCTGGCAAGATGAGAATGCAACAGAAGCACAATTGAAATTGCGGGCGGCCTGGCTGAAGGAATAGGAGTATTTTATTCTCCCTATCTCTAAATGTGATAATTGACCTGGCTGATATAAAAGGGGGCAATGTAACTTCCCGATGTGTGGATTACTCTAATATGCGAGCACTAAAACCGGAAAGGAAATACGATATGAGAAACGCTCTCACTGCAGATACAAAGACTGGTAAAATTCCCGTATTAGATAAAAATATTCCCACTCAACTGGAAACAGCTACTTTTGGCCTGGGGTGATTTTGGGGACCAGACTCCCGGTTCGGGAGTTTTGATGGTGTTTACAGAACCCGGGTAGGTTATAGCGGCGGCCGGAAGAAAAATCCGACCTACTACGAACTTGATGATCACACTGAAACTTTTCAGATAGACTTTGATCCGGCGGTGATATCCTATCAGGATTTGCTGGAGGTATTCTGGAAAAGCCACAAAGGCACGGATCGCGCCTGGTCTCGCCAATATATGCCGGTGCTTTTTTATGAGAATGCCCGCCAGCAGGAAATCGCCGAAGCAAGCAAGGCCGAATTGGAAGCAGAATACGGACGCCCGGTGGTAACGCCACTATTGCCCCTGGAAAAATTTTATTTGGCGGAGGAATATCATCAGAAGTATCGTATGCAAAACTTAAGCGGGATCATGCAGGACTTTAAGATGATCTATCCGAAAGGGCTCGATTGGGTGCATTCCCCGGCAGCGGCCAAAATAAACGCTTTTGCCGGGCGCAACGCTACCGTGGATAGCTTCAATGCAATCTCTGACCAACTGGGGCTTTCGAATGCTTCCATCCGGCGATTGCAGGAAATTCTTCAAAGAAAATGGTAGTTGATGTTTTACCGGATGATCTGCTTTGATGTGAATAGAAAAAGATAATCTTCGAAACTTGCAGCGGGAATCCGAATAGAATAATAGTTCGGATTCCCGGAATTACACAAACAGGTAAAGGTATGTGCGGCAGATATTCACTTTATACACATAAAACAAACCCGGAAGAGTTTACTGAACGTTTCAGCGTTATCTGGCCGGAAAAGCTGGATTTTCCCCCTTCTTATAATATCGGCCCCTACCGGGATGTGCCGGTTATCTACACCGAAAAAGACGGCTCACCTACAATCCGAATGATGCAATGGCAACTGATTCCCTCGTTCTCAAAAGAATTTAAATCCAAATACGCAATGTTTAATACTCGTGTGGAAACGATTCGCGACAAACCTTTTTGGCAGCGGCAATTGTCTTCAGCCCGCTGTATTATCCCTTTCAACAATTTTTTCGAATGGGCAAAAGTCGGCGGAGAGAAAGTGCCGCACAAATTTTATGCGCCGGAACGATCATTGCTGGCTGCCGGTGGTTTGTTTTCGACCTGGGAAGATCCGGCCGGGTTTACCCGCTATAGTGCCTCCATGATCACGGTGCCGGCAAATGATGTTGTTGGGAATATACACGGCCGCATGCCGTTTATTCTGCCGCAGGAACAAGAAAAAGGTTGGCTGGATAATACGAACAGGGATTTTCAGGAACTGCAGGGCTGGATAAAAACCTACCCGGCGGAAAATACCGCCAGTGCGACCGTTTCACAGGAAGTTAATAATATCCGTAATGATCATGCCGGATTAATTGAACCGGTGGTTTAGGCCGATAGTGAATAGTGAGAAGATAAAATGAAAAAGCTTTTTCTGATACGCCATGCGAAATCCAGCTGGAAAGATGCCAGCTTGGCAGACTACGAGCGCCCCTTGAATAAAAGAGGATTTCGGGACGCACCGTTTATGGGGCAGCGCCTTGCTCAGGAAAATATTTTGCCGGATGTAATCCTTTCCAGCCCGGCGAATCGGGCAATTACTACAGCCGGCATCATCGCGGATGAAATTGGTTATTCCAAAGATAATATTATCCAGGATGAGTCAATCTACCTTGCTACCGATGGTATGCTGCTTGATATCATCCGCCATATCGATGACCGGCACAAGTCCGCCTTTATTTTTGGACATAATCCCGGCTTTACAATGATCGCCAATAATCTTTGCAACCATTACATTGATAACCTGCCGACTTGCGGTATCTTTGCCATTCAGTTTAATATTCACTCATGGAAGGACGTTGGTTTGGGCGAAGGGACTTTCGATTTTTTTGATTACCCGAAAAAGCACATAAAGGATGGAT
>JAUIFT010000461.1 GCA_030430345.1 Calditrichia bacterium
TGTGCCCCATCTGCAAAAGCCCTTGACACAAATATCCACTGAATATATATTGGCAGTGATCTTCGGGGCATGGTGACCCTGGTTTTCCAGGGAATTCCTGACCGGCGGTGAAAGTCCGCGACTCTGTCAGCCTTTGGCCGGCAGACTGAACCGGTGAAATTCCGGTACCGACGGTATAGTCCGGATAGGAGAAGATCGATTTCTGCGATATGGAGATGAACGCATCTCTTCATATCCCTTTTGATGTGCATTTGCTATAATGTGTACTCTCCTTATCATACCCCCGAAATCTTCTTAATCGTTGTTTGTCGTCAAACCACTTTATTGACGACTGCAGGTAAAGCATCATTTTCAACCGGTATAAGGAGTATTTGCGTGTATCACGAAGAGTATATGGCACGGGCATTGACACTGGCAGAAAAGGGAAGTGGGTATACATCGCCCAATCCGATGGTCGGCGCCGTTTTCGTTAAGGACGGGCGGATCATTGGAGAGGGGTACCACCCACGGCCAGGAGAAAAGCATGCGGAAGTGATGGCGATTGAAAACGCCAGCGAATCAATTGATGGTGCGGAAATGTATTGTAACCTGGAACCATGCAGCCATGACACACCGGAAAAAAGAACCCCTCCCTGCACGTTACGCGTCATCCGGGAAAATATTAAGAAGGTTCATATCGCCACAATCGACCCCAATCCTCACGTATCCGGGCATGGCGTCAGTGTATTACAGTCTGCCGGCATTTCGGTAGAAACCGGGTTGATGGCCGAGAAAGCGATGCAGCTTAACGAAGCTTATTTTAAATACATCCAAACCGGCCTGCCGTTCGTTCACCTGAAAATGGCGGTTTCGCTTGATGGCAGAATTGCAACGAGTAGTAGCGATTCCAAATGGATATCAGATTCAGCTGCGAGAAAAATTGTCCATGAATTACGGCATCGTTATGACGCAGTATTGGTTGGCTTCAATACAGTGAAAGCCGATAACCCGCAATTGACGGTTCGTCTGATTGATGGCCGCCATCCTTACCGGATTGTTCTCGACAAAAATCTTTCCATACCTATGCATTACAGTCTGGTTGCTGACGAATTCGCAGACAAAACAATCATTTTCGCACTTCCCACCGCCGACAAGAAAAAGAAATTGCAGCTGCAATCCCGCGGTGTAATTATCGAAGAAGTGCGGGGCGATCATAATGGGCACCTGGATTTACCATCTGTTCTGAAACGATTAGGGCGAAAAGGAATCACTTCGCTGGTTGTCGAAGGTGGTGGACGAATTTACACGGAATTTATTAATCAACATTTATTCGATAAAGTTTCGATGTTTTTCGCACCCATCATTATCGGGAGGGGAATTGAAGCGGTTGGTGATTTGGGGGTGACTACGATCGCCGATGCGATACGCCTTCAAAACACGAATTATCAAATGATAAATGATCAAATTTGGGTACAGGGATATCGCAATCCGCTGGAGACATTTGGCATACTGGCCAGGGAGGACGCATGTTTACAGGATTAATTGAAACCGTTGGTACAGTTGAGAATATTACCGTGATTGACGGCGGCATTCGCCTGTTGATTGCTGCAGATATTGTCACGGAAGATCTGTCAATTGGGGATTCTATCAGCGTAAACGGGGTTTGCCTGACCGCGGTAAGCTTGGAAGAGAATCGCTTTGCAGTGGAAGCTGTCGGTGAAACTTTGCAGAAAACCACTATCGGTGAATTGTCCGTCAAAAGTCCGCTGAACCTGGAAAGAGCGATGTCCGGGAATAAACGTTTTGGCGGTCACTTTGTCCAGGGGCATGTTAACGATACAGGAAAGATTCTTCGCTGGGACCGGCGGGGCGACAACTATTTTCTGGAAATACTGATACCATCTTCCCTGAAACCCTACATCGTTTTGGAAGGGTCAATCGCTATAGATGGCATCAGCCTGACGGTTGCAACTCTGCAGGCAGAAAAAGTTGGCATTAACATCATCCCGCATACTGCTTCCGCCACCCATCTGCAATTTTGCCAACCCGGGCAGTCAGTAAATATTGAAGTGGATATGATTGCTAAATACGTCGAAAGCTTTGTTGTTCATTATGCCAAGTCCAAATCAGGAGAATCGATTTATGAAAAATAAAACTCAAACCCAACATCAGGAAAAGTCATCAGTCTTTGTAACTGCCGAAGAAGCAATTGCCGCTTACCAAAATGGCGAAATGCTTATCCTTATAGATGATGAAGACCGGGAAAATGAAGGTGACTTTGTAATGGCGGCAGAGTTTGTTACGCCGGATGCAATTAACTTTATGGTTACCCATGGGCGTGGACTGGTCTGTGTCTCAATTACAGAAGAACGGGCAAAAGTACTGGATTTACCAATGATGGTTTCCCAGAATTCCGCTTTGCTGGGAACGGCTTTTACCGTGTCGGTCGATGCGGTGGAAGATACAACCACCGGAATTTCAACCAGCGATCGCGCCGAAACGATAAGAGTGATGCTCGATGAGGATACCCGCCCGGAAGACCTTGGACGCCCCGGACATATTTTCCCGCTCGTCGCGAATTCCGGCGGTGTATTGGTTCGTCCCGGGCATACTGAAGCGGTCGTCGACCTGGCAAAGGCCGCCGGATGCAAGCCGGCGGGCGTACTATGTGAAATTCTGGCAACAGACGGCACCATGGCACGGTTGCCCCAGCTCATGACGTTGGCCGAACAATTTGGTTTGAAAATTGCCAGTGTGGAAGATGTTGTAAAATACCGGCAGCGGAATGAAACGCTGATTGAGGAAGTCACCGATGTTGCTTTGCCCAGTCGCTATGGCGATTTTAACCTCTCTTTTTTTGAGAATATTCTCAACCCGGCCGAGTATCACATGGCGCTGACAAAAGGGCGCTGGAAGAAAGAGGAACCGGTGCTGATTCGGGTGCACTCCGAATGTATGACCGGCGATACCTTTGGTTCCCTGCGTTGTGATTGTGGTAATCAATTGCATTCGGCGCTTTACGCGATTGAAGAAAATGGCAGTGGGGTTATCCTTTATATGAAGCAGGAAGGGCGGGGGATAGGGCTGGCCAATAAGCTGCGTGCATACAATCTGCAGGATCAGGGAAAAGATACCGTCGAAGCGAATGAAGCACTCGGTTTTAAAGCGGATCTGCGCGAATACTGGTTCGCGGTACAAATGCTAAAATATATGGGAATTACCCGGGTTAAATTAATGACAAATAATCCCCGGAAAGTTGATGCCTTAAAACAATATGGCATTGACGTTGTGGAAAGAGTGCCGCTGCTGGTTGGGGCAAATCCTTCCAATGAAAAATATTTGCTCGGACATTTGATATTTTAGGTAGCCGCAGGATGCTACCGGATAAATCGCTTTTCAAGCGAAAATATCTTTAATAACATTGAAAATGCCTAAAGGAGATGGATATGGCAAATACATATGAAGGCAGACTGAATGGTGAAAACATGAAAATAGCAATCGTCGTCGGGCGCTTCAATCAATTTATCTGTGATAGTTTGCTGGACGGTGCATTGAACTGTTTGGGCCGGCATGGCGTAAAAAGCGAGGATGTCGATGTTTTCTGGGTGCCGGGCGCTTTTGAGATTCCAGTGACCGCCAAAAAAGCGGCGACCAGTGGAAAATATGATGCGGTTGTATGCCTGGGTACGGTAATTCGCGGGGCAACTGCCCATTTTGATTTTGTCGCTTCTGTTGCAGCGAATGGTG
>JAUIFT010000462.1 GCA_030430345.1 Calditrichia bacterium
CGATCTGTTCCTTTTGCTGTTGCACCAGCCTCGAAAAAACGATGTTGAACAAGAAAGCTGAAACCGCCAAAAAGATCGTCGGCAGGACGTACGTCATCGTTCGCAATTGGTACAACTCATCCGAAACGCGGCGGTGGGAGGGCTGGTCGCCACGGTCGTATGCGCCGGTGCCGCCGTACGGTTTGGTCAACGTATCGACTTGCTCGATGACTTTGGGGACCGATGCGAACGAGCGAAGTTGAATCGCCAAGTTGTTGAACGCCCCTTCCATGCTGAACGCCGCCTCCATCTGTCTTCTCGACATCCATAGCACGCCGCTGCGGCGGTCATCGGTAATGAGCATTCCAGGTTGGACGACGTAGATGTACTCTGCCGAGAGCCCGATCCCCACGATACGTAGACGCTCGTAGCGCTGGCCGATGATCGCGTCGATGTGATCGCCAGGTTGAAAACCATGGGATTCGGCAAACAACTCACTGACCACGACTTCGGCACGTTCGGAGTCGTCAGGAAAACGTCCTTGTCGTAAGAAAACGCGATTGATGCTGTTGGACTGATCGCCTTCCATGCCACCCACTTCAATATATTCGATTGTTGCCGGCACTTTCTTTTTCGGATTAAAAATATCTGTCAATTCATCCAAACGGGGGTCGGGCACTTTAACAATCCCGCGATGAACTTCTACTTTTCCGCCGCCAAAAGCGCCGGCACCCTGACCGGTTAAGGTAGAGAATAAGGTCGTTTTTCCTGATACCGGCAAACCTACGATACCGACTTCCATGGCACTTCTCCTAACATTAAAGATCTGTTTACACTTTCCGCCAGCGCAAAAAGCGCCGGATAATTCTCAGCCGCCCAATATAGAAATCTTAGGGGCAAATTCCAAACCTATTTCCTTGTCTAATTCCCGGCAGACGGCTATATTCGCAGCCAGAGAAGGAAGCGAATATTAAGAGAAACAGGCATATCCCGTGGAAATTCCGGAAAGACTATTATTTGAGCACCATATTTGGCAAAGCGGCGTCAAAATACTGGCGGGGGTAGACGAAGTTGGACGAGGGCCATCGGCCGGCCCTGTGGTTGCTGCTGCCGTTGTCTTTACGCCCTACGAATATGTGGATGGTGTTCGGGATTCGAAAAAATTATCAGAAAAAAAACGGGATACGCTCTCCGAAGAAATCATCGCCAGGGCGCAGGCATATGCATTTGGCATTGTCGATCATGCCGAGATAGACCGGATAAATATCCGGCAGGCGACATTTAAGGCGATGCGCATTGCCATCGGCTCTCTCGGGGTAAATCCTGAATACCTGCTTATCGATGGGGAAGGATTGCCAGATAAGATCTATCCGCAGGAAGCCCTGGTAAAAGGGGATGACCGCAGCTTCTCTATCGGCGCGGCGTCAATACTTGCCAAGGTAAAGCGGGATCAAATGATGAAGGAATATCATAAGGAATTTCCCCTGTATGGCTTTGATCGTCACAAGGGATATGGCACCGCTGAGCATCGAAAAATGATTCAGACGCATGGCCCCTGCACGATTCACCGGAAATCGTTTTTGACAAAAATACTCAGTGGCAAATAATACTTCTGCCGATTGAATAAACGTGTATTTTTTAGAATATTCTTTGGTATCTCTTAAAAAGAATTGGTATATTTCCTAACTCTCCATTAAAGAAAACAATATTATTTCCAATCCAGTGAGTCGATTCATGTCAAATGATATCAAGCACGCATTGCCGGAATATACATTACTAAGAGAATACAAAATTGAGCGTGTATTAGGCGCCGGAGGATTCGGTATTACTTATCTGGCGGAAGACACCCACTTGAAAAGACAGGTCGCGATAAAGGAATATTTCCCCGGAGAGCTTGCCTGGCGGGAGGAAACCACCAAGGTTTTGCCGCGAACAGGGAAGTTTGAGGAGCCATTTGTGAAAGGCGTAGAGAGCTTTCTCAGCGAAGCTCAGAAACTGGCTAAGTTTACACATCCGAATATCGTTACGATTCACAACTTCTTCCCGGCCAATGGCACCGCCTATTTCGTTATGCCCTATTATGATGGCGAAAGCCTTGGCGACTACCTGGAGCGGATTAAACGGCCTTTAAGCGAAGAGGAAGTACGGGAATTCATAGTTCCGATTTTAACCGGTATGGAAGCGATTCATACAGAAGGCATACTGCATCGGGATATTAAACCGGAGAACATTTATCTGCCAAAGGGACGTGAACCACTACTGATTGATTTTGGCGCCGCCCGTGTCGCTGTTGGGCAGGCCAGCCGCAGCCTGACGATGGTGCTTACGCCTGGTTATGCCCCAATCGAACAATATAATGAAGAAGGCAAGAAACAGGGTGCCTGGAGCGATCTCTACGGCCTTGGTGCGGTAATGTATCATTGCATCACCGAGAAAGAGCCGCCGCCCGCACCGGATCGCCTCGGTGAAATTTACGGGGAGGAAGATCCTTATAAGCCGGCGGTGGAGGTCGGGAAAGGTAAATATTCAGAAGATTTTCTGAAGGCGATCGACCTCTCACTACATCCTAAACCCTTACCGCCTCGTCCGCAGAGTGTGGAAGAATTTCGGAAGTTGCTAAAAGAACCGGAAAAAAAACCGGAGGTTGTCACCAAAACGGAAGTTCCGAAATCGCCCTCGAAACCTATCCCGGTCCAGAAGACATCTCCGGCATGGAAAGCCGGTGCAATCGTTTTTGCTATTTTAACATTTTTACTAGCTGTCGCAATAGCGAACTTGACTGATGATTATAATCGTATGGAACGATATTACAATAGCGAACGAATTGAAAATCGTCAGATTAAGAGTGAACTTGATCAGAAAAAGGCGGAAAATAGTGAGTTGCTGGGAAAAGTTGAAGAATTAGAGAAATTTAAAGAGGGGATAATTAAAAACCGATTATTAGTACCTCTGAAAATTAAAAGTGTAGAGTTCGCAAATGGAGATTCTGAAAGTAATATAATTAACAGTTTTGGATCTACCTTATACAGAAATCAATTAAGATATCTTAAACCGAGGATTAAATTTGATAGTTTTTTAGATTATGGAAAAGATTTTAAAATCCATGTAAAGATGTACCGTCCGAATGGAGTTCTGGATCAAGGTAGTTCTTCTCCAAGTGGATATACATTTTCGGATGAGATATATTTAAAGTCGAATTCAAGAAACCAAACGGCAAGGCTCAAAGGCTGGGGGACTAAAGAGCCGGGAAGTTATTCAATTGGTACTTATCGATTTGAAATTTGGTATGAGGGGTTGTGCTTAAAGTCCGTTACAGTTGATGTGAAGTAATTTATTCGATCATTCTTTCATCGACTTCATAATTTCATCGATCTCTTCGGCAGTATAAAGCCGGCCTTCTCCAATACCCGGGCAGTCTTCCGCAGTTAGCTTCCAGCGATATGCCGATTTTACATTTTCCGGCCAAAATGGAAAGGTGCGGCATTGTGCCGGGCGCACCGGATACACTGTACACTGGTCATCCTTGAGAAGGATGCAGCCGCCATCGGGAAATGATTTCAGGCGAAAACCTTCGTCTTCATCGACCAGCTCAATATATTTTTCCAGAAATTCATCTTCGTCCATTCCGAGGTAATCGGCAATGATACTTGCTTCCTGTTCGGTTAGCTGAACGTAGCCGCCCGGATGAGAACAGCATTTTCCGCAAAATGTGCAGCCAAAATGCAG
>JAUIFT010000463.1 GCA_030430345.1 Calditrichia bacterium
GGATTGGTGCAGGCAGGGATGATGGTAAAAAAGCGGGTGAATTTACAGCGATTTTTTACCGCAAAGCCCGCCTGGAATGCCTTCAGGAAGAGATCTTCTGGTGTTCAGAAACACCGGACTCCCCCAGTGTCGGGTGGGATGCTGCGCTGGAACGAATTGTCAATTGGGGAAAATTTGTGGAGAAATCCACCGGAAAGAGATTCTTTGCCTTTAACACTCATTTTGACCATCGGGGCGAGCTGGCCCGTCAGGAAAGTGCCCGACTGCTCATCCGTCGCGCAGCGCAAATCAGCGCTAGTGAGCCCGCTATTTTGTTAGGCGATTTCAATTTTGATCCGGATGCAATTGCCTACGCGATTATTACCGATGCCGCCAATATTGAATCGAGAAAATTTATTGATACCCAAAAAGCATCGCAAACCCCCGCAAACGGCCCTGCTGGCACATTTACCGGATTTGACATCAATGCAACGCCACAAAAGCCGATTGATCATATTTTTGTTCAGCAGGGCATCAAAGTATTAAATCATGCAACAATAAACTTGGCTCAAATGGTAACCTTGTATGGTGCCGAATTAAAGTTGGATTTTTACGAGTTCCTTAAGTTACTCTGTCATGACGGAGATAATATTACCGTGAGCGTTCGATATTTCTTTTCCTTCCAGATATTTGCTGTTTTCGTTTTCGCGCTTCAGCCATTATTTCGCAGCCCATGGACAGCATTGCTGTTCAATTGAATTTCGTGACGACTTCCGCCACCAGATTTCCGGAAAACCGACAAAGCCAGCCACGCTTCATAGTCTTGTCCGGTAGACAGAATTGCAAATCGCTCTATGCTAGCACGAACTATCTTTATGCTTTGATTTTGCGGTAGCATTTATGTATTTTCTTATTCACCTACTTTTAGTATTGAGGCATTTTATGAAACTGACTATTTTCCTGATCCTTTTTTCCTTGATTAACTGCTCGCTACAGGCTGAGAATACCGAGCAAACGCGTCGCCTGAAAGTTTTCTTCACCAATGATATTCATGGCGGAATAATTCCCCAAAAAGCAGAGTTTCTGAATCCGGAATTCCCACCCATTTTGGGAGGCGGACCGGCTGCTGCGCGAATCATCCGGGAAGCACGCGCCCAGGCGGAAACCGATGGTGCAGCGACATTATTAATTGATGGTGGAGATACTTTTCAAGGGACTTTGGTGGGCACCCTTTCCAAAGGGGAAGCCGTCGTTAAATATATGAATATGGTCGGTTATGACGCTGTAGTACCCGGCAACCATGATTTTGATGAAGGGAAAGACAACTTTATTGAATTGGTCAAGGCTTCCAACTTTGCCTGGATCGCCTGCAATATTTACGACAAAGAAACCGGCAAACCCTGGGAATGGGTAAAGCAAAGCTTGGTCGTGGAAAAAATGGGTTTACGCATCGGCATTACCGGCGCTGCGACAGTCGGCACCATGGCGATGAGTTTTCCTGAGAACATCAAGGGCCTGGAGTTTCGCCAGGAAATTCCGGCGCTGCGCAAATCAGTCGCGGATTTACGCGCAAAGAATGTGGACCTCGTTGTTGTGCTGGTTCATGTTGGCCTACCTTATGATCCGCGCGAAGGCTATCAGGAATTGTTGAATCAGGACAGGGAAAGTATTTTGTATGATCAGTCCGTAAATTCCATGGAAATTGCGCATTTTGTCGATGGCATCGACATTTTACTTGGGGGGCATTTACATAAAGGCTACCAGGAGGCCTGGGAAGACCCTACCAATCACACCATCTGTCTGCAAAACTACGCAAATGGCGGAAACCTTGGCTGGGTGGATGTGCTCATTGACATGCCTACAAAATCGATCGCCGGCTATGAATATGCGGCCGATAAAAATTCTCTGCTGCTATTGCAAGAAGATCAATTTTGGCCGGATAGTACCGTCGCCAAATTTGCCGCGGAGCAACAGGAGCTGTATGCCCAAAATTTCCTTGGCGTCATAGGCAATACCCGCACCAGTCTCAACCGGTCCAGCATCGGGGAAGCACCAATGAACAACCTGATCTGCGATGTTCTGCGGGAGCGTTGCAAAGCAGATTTTGCCTTTATGAATTTTGGGGGCATCCGTGCGGATATCAAATCCGGCGCAGTTACCCGGGAAGACGTATTCAAAGTGCTGCCGTTTGGCAACGAGATCGTCAGCTTTCAGGCGAAAGGCTCTTTTCTTAAGCTGATTCTGGAGACAAAATTAAACGGGGGTGGCCGCGGATTGGCAATTTCCGGAGCGAAGGTGACCTTCAATCGTTCTCTGGAAGATGGCGCCAGGGTGGTAAACGTTGAAATCAATGGCGAGAGCCTGGATCCGGATAAAGTTTACCGGTTGGCAACCACGGATTATTTACTGGAAGGTAATTCCGGTCTGTTTATGCTGCGTCGCATTAATCGGGACAATGTCGATTTTCATGGCACCTTGCTTCGTGATGCGATTGTCGATCATTTCACTCAAAACAGTCCGGTTGAAGTCTCTTTAAATGGCCGCTGGAAAAAAGATGACAATGCACAGCCAACGAGTGAATGGCGGGAAAAATTCAAATAACGAAGAACTGACGATCAGTTTCCGTTACGTTTCGCTAATGGTTAAATGATTCGATCTTAACCACTTAACCATTAGCTCTTCTGAATATCCTATATTCTTTTAGCCTGGCTTACTTGTGTTCTTCCAGGTGCTTCTTGTCTGCCTTACCAAAATAAACACCTTCAAATTTTTCTACCAATCCTAGCAACTTTTTGCAATGAGAAGCATCTGTTGTTTGCTTACTTTTCATCGCATGAACCAGCATGCCATGCAATAAGGCCAGTTGCGTATTATATTTCTCTACAGCTTTTTCATCGTCATGGGCAGGCACTTTAATACGTTGTGTCATGAAATACTGGGTAACAATGTGCTGAATTTCATTCGCATGGGCTTCCTTGTTGCTTACCCAACGAACAATTTGATTATAATTTTTTTCAGCCTCAGCATTCAAACTCTCGATAGATTTCATCGACTTTTCGATAGTGGAGGCATGTTCTTTAATCAATTCTACCCGTAACTGATCGTTGTATATGCCGCAAGGCACCTCGCAATGCGCACTCACATAAGTCACCCATCCGAAAACAATTACCGCCAAAATTCCTGCAAATTGAATGGCACGATGCTTCATCATTTCATTTCTCCTGTTTTGTTGATATCGAACGAAATTTATCCTCCAGCAGCTTTTAAAGGAGGCATGTTTACAATGGCTCAATAAAAGCATCTTACTGCCAATATTCAATAATTATTTCCAGTGAATTCAGGATTGTCCTTTTTTCTCCTGAATTTTGTCTGGTTCATAAATCTTTGCTACTTTATTCGATCTTGAGCAAACTTCAATCGACGCAAAAACCATCCACCAAAATCCATGGGGCAGAATCATGAAAAAAATCAACCGCCGGGAGTTTATCAAAAACAGTGCAACAGCTGCAATCGGGTTATCCTTTTTACCCACATCAATGTCGAAAGCAAGTAATCGAAAAAAAGCGCGGTTAGGTTTTATCGGGGTCGGTTTGCGTGGCAGCAGCGTCTTGGGATTAGCGCTCCGCAGAACGGATGTTAGCGTCAACGCGGTGTGTGACATTGTTCCCGAGGCAGTGAAGAATGCCCAAGAAATGGCCCGGGAGGCAGGCTTCAAAGCACCAGC
>JAUIFT010000464.1 GCA_030430345.1 Calditrichia bacterium
TCAGTTGCCAGCACAGCCATCAAACCCTGCGATTTTTCAATACCGGCTTTCTGAAGGGTTTCATCCTGTGTTGCATCTCCCTGGACAAAAAGCATCCCGCTCTGTACCAGCTCTTCGATCAACGTTTCCTTCTTCTCAATAACGACAAAGGGCATATTCATTTCGTGAAGTTCATGGCAAATGGTGCGTCCCAGGCGACCATATCCGCAAACGATGTAATGATTATTCAGGTTAATAACTTTTTTATTCACGCGTCGTCTCCTCAGCAGCTTCTGCTCCAGCAATATTTGCATGCCCCGGCCACCGATATAACCAATGGTACCAACACCAAAGATGATCAAACTGGTGGTAAAAAGACGTCCCATTGGTGATAAGGGACGGATTTCGGAAAATCCCGTTGTCGTTATTGAGATTATCGTCATATAGAAGGCATCTAAAATGTCCCATTTTTCAATGATAACGTAACCAAAGGTGCCAAAGACGATGATTACGGACAAAAAAAGGATGGCTAAGTTTAATTGCTTCATTGCATTTTAACGGTGTCTCGGGTTGAATGAATATTTTTTAAATTCGGTCAAAAAAAATCATTTACCGGATAATATATATGTCTGAATATTCCGGAGGGTTAAAGTAAAAGCCCTAATTGGGTTACTGTTGATTGATAATTTTTTTAAGCTCCGGAAGCCGATAGTTGTCTGATCGCTTATCACTGGAAAATATGGTAGTGCTAAGCAGGTAAGGTTGTATATTATTCTTGCTGTCATCACGAGGCGTTTTTCCCGAAGCGATCTCTCTCCTGCATGCACTTTTGGAGATTGCTTCGGCAGAAAGCGCCTCGCAATGATAGTTTTAATAACGTTACTTCTTTAACACTATCGAAAATATATATTTAATTCCGGGACAATTCAACAGAACATAAATATGTAAAAAAGTATGTTTATATTTTGAACATCTTGATTTTGATTTATAGCAGTTTCTATATTTGAGTCCTTTTTATGCGGAGATGAAAGTTTGCAGCGGAAGTTAAAATTAAATAAACCACTACTCATACTGCTAAAGCTGATTGTTTATTCCAGTCTTTATTATGGCTGTTTATGGGTGTTGAACACACTTTTTCAGGTGGATAATCCTTCCCTTGCTTTCTTGATGACTATTTCTGTGATTATTCTTTTTCGGGGTAAATTCACGGAGGTTACTCAGCGCATCATCGACCGCAGTTTTTATTCCCGCCTTTATCGCCTGAAGAAGGCCGCTTCCGATTTTCGCCGGGAAATGAATGAAACCCTTGATTATGACGAGCTGTTAATAAAATCCATGCTATTCATGGAAAAAACTTTCTCTCCGAAAGATTACTTGATTTACCTGCACAGAGATGTCGCCTTCGAAAAAGTGCATCACAATGATGTTGTGAAGGATTATCAGCAGTCGATTCCTTTTAGCACGGAGGATGTGGAAGATTCTCCCTTCGAACCGGCGATGCAATTTTATTCCCTGGAGCAAATGTGGTTGTCCTGGCCGGAATACCGGATGCTGATCGGCGAACATATTCACTCCGGGCATTATCGCTATTTTCTTCCTTTAAAAGGGCGGACGCAAATTGTCGGTTTTGCCCTGTTTAGCGATTCAATTCATAATTATCTCAATGTGCCGGAAATTCGGGATTTCCTGGTCAATATTTTTCGTACCGCCTCGGCAGTGTTGGAGAATGCCAGCACTTACAGCAATCTGAAGCGAAAGTCGCTGGAGATGGAATTGCTTCTTGAGGTAATCCAGAATATTACCGCCACGCTGCATCTGAAAGATGTGTTGCAAGGGATTATCGAGAATCTTTCCCTGTTGGTCAGCTTCGATGCCGCGGCGATTTTTCTCCTGGATAGCCGTCAGAAAAAACTGATGGAAAAAGTGAGCATTGGTTACCGGAAAGATAGTTCGGAAAAGATCCCGTTAAAATTGAATGACGGCATTGCCAGTTGGGTGATCCGAAACCGGGAAAGTAATATTACCCCCGATGTGCGGCAAAGCGGGCATTATTATGCAGTACGCCCGGAAACGCTTTCCCAAATTACCGTGCCGATTATCACCCAGGGGAATGCCATCGGTGTGCTCGTGCTGGAAAGTAATGAAGTGGAACACTTTACCCATGGCGACCTTCGCTTGCTGGAAGTCTTCTCCGGTATGGCGGCGATAGCCATTCGTAATGCGCAGCTATATGGCGATTCAGTGAAAAAAAGTCAGTTGGAAAGCGACCTGCTCGACGCCTCAAAAGTGCAGAAGGCATTATTGCCGCGGCGGGTACCGACGATCAGTGGTCTGACGATTGATGTATTTAATATGCCCAGCCGGATTGTCGGCGGGGATATTTATGACGTTTTCCGGATTGGAGAAGCGCAGCAGGGCATCGCCGTCGGGGATGTTTCCGGTAAGGGCGCTCCGGCGGCAATGCTGATGGCCGTTGCCTATGCCGGCTTCAAAAGCCTGTTGAAGGAGATTCACCCGGTGGTGACAGTCGTTGCCCGGCTGAATAACTTTATGGTGGAGGCTATTTCCACCGGTCATTTTCTGACTTTCTTCTACGGTGTTATCGATCGCGCGAAAATGACTTTCACCTACAGCAATGCTGGCCATAATCCCCCGATTCTTTTGCGGAAAGGGAACGCGCCCTGCTATTTACGCGAGGGGGGGACGGTTCTGGGATTCATCGCCAACCAAAAATATGTGCAGACGACCGTCAACCTGCAGTCTGGCGATTATCTCTGCTTTTATACTGACGGGGTCACGGAAATAATGAATGCCGCGGAAGAAGAGTTCGGGGAAGATCGTCTGGTGGATTTAATGCAGGCTAATTACGGGAAGCCGCCGCAGGAGATGCGCCAGGTAATTATCAAGGAGATTAAAGCGTTTGCCAGGGGCATCGATTTTCAGGATGATCTGACGATGTTGATCGTTTCCATCGATTAATTTTATAATTCAAAATTCTCTGAAATATTGTTGCGGTATATTTGCGAAACGTTAAAATGCCCGCGAAATACATGAAACATGCAAAACCAATAAATGAATAAATTTATTGCTCTTCTTGGCGTATTTAGTGTTTCGCGGGCATTTTTATTAAGCAATTTCTAGGCAATATTGCACAGTTTTAAAAATGCAGCTTTAGCAGCAGCCGCCCAGCGTGGCAGTTTCCGTTGCGCTCAGTGTCGGGGTATCGCCACAATCGAAAGCGCCGTAATGGGTGTTGCGATTTCCGCTGATCGTGAAATAATTGCTGAAGCGGGTTTCTGCCAGCATCGCGGCAGTATTCCCACACACCAGCATCGGCTTTCCAAGCTGAAAAATATGATGATCGTCCAGCGTAAACTGATGCGGCGCCTCCGGAATCCCGCCATTGTAAACGGCAACCTGCCCGTAATCTTCACAGATATCTTCCAGCGAGGCCAGTTTAAACGCACGTACCGTCAAGGAATAAAAGTTGATCATGCCCGCTTTTGCCTCCAGGGCGGGATCTTTCAGGGCAATCTGGGATTGCGAGATGATCCGGTAATCCGGCATACCAATTTTCTGCAGCACCCGGCGGAAGTCTTCGATATATAAAGCGCCGGATAAACACTCTCCGTAAAGCACCGGGTCCTCGACGAGATGCTCGCGAATACGCCGGTCCGAAAAGACATCGGAAAAATAGAGTTCGCCGCCGGGCATCTCGTCGAG
>JAUIFT010000465.1 GCA_030430345.1 Calditrichia bacterium
TGTAAACAAGGCATATTTGCCAGCAGCCAGCGCTGCGCCCTGCACAGTGACATCTTCGGAGAACTCAATGGTTGTTGCTTCGTTTGCGCCGGTTCGCCACACTTTGTTATAAGCGACCAGATCGCCCCAAATTTGCCGCCCTTTCACTGCCGGCCGGCTGTAAACAATGCTAACTTCAGTATTTTCACCGATTGTTTGGGAAACACTGGCCATGGGACTTACCCGCGCACTCTGCCCCCCACAGGCTAAAAAATTTACGGCACTGGTCAGCGCCACCAACATCACTATCCATCGATACTTTTGCCACATTCCGAGCATGATATATTCCTCTTAAATTTTTGTTTATTTTTGCATGATAGTTTTATACGGTTAGAAAATTACGTAGCAACTAAACAGGTAGGGATCGCCGCTTACGGGCAGCGATTTCAATCGCGTTATGAATATCTTCAATTGCCTGGGCGCGATCGGACGCACCAAAAATGGCACTGCCGGCAACCAGAAAATTCGCGCCGGCAGCCTGGACTGATGGCGCTGTTTTTTTGCTGACCCCGCCATCGACTTCGATTACAAAATTATAGTTTTCTGCGGCTCGAATTGCCGATAATTCCCGAATTTTCTCCACTGAATTTGTAATAAAAGACTGTCCGCCGAACCCCGGATTGACGCTCATGACCAACACCAGATCGACATCTTCAAGCACCCAGCGTATACTCTCCAGCGGCGTCGCCGGGTTTAAGGCAACCCCACATTTTACGGAATGGCTGCGAATCAGATTAAGACTGCGATGGAGATGACGCGTCGCTTCCTGATGAATCGTGATAATATCTGCACCGGCACTGGCAAAATCCGGAATGCGGGCATCGACATTATCGATCATCAGGTGAACATCGAGTTTAAAATCGGTGTGTTTTTTCAGGGAAGCAACAACGGCGGGTCCAAAGGTAATATTCGGCACAAAATGGCCGTCCATAATATCAATATGAAGGGTATCTATCGCAGGCAAATCGACCGTTTTTACATCTTCAATAAAACGGCCATGGTCCGCGGCTAATATCGATGGGAGGATTTTATAGTCCGTCACTAACGTCCGCCTCCTCCCCGGGATTCCTGATCGGGAAATTGATCGGTGCTGACTTCCAACTCCACCACTCCGCTTTCGATCACCAATGTTCCTTCCTGAACTGATTGGGAAATAATGGTGCGGGGTAATAAGTCTGTCCGATAGCGTTGGGTTATCAAAATACTGTCCCGGTTAACCCCAACAACTTCCAGCTCTTTCAGCGCCCGATCCAGGCTTTTACCGATCAGGCGAGGTATTTGCTGGGAATTCGGCGGTGCGCCCATACTGACCGTCAGATTAATTTTCTTGCCGTGCTCCACTAAATCACCAGGATTCACCGATTGGCGGATCACCACATCGACATAAGGCAATTCTTCACTGTATTCCGGATAAATTTGATTAAGCACCAATCCTAATTCCCGCAAACGAAGTTCTGCGTTGGTGATACTTTCCTTTACCAGATCGGGCATATAAATGGGTTTTTCCCCACTGCTCATCACCAGGTAAACGCGCCGCCCTTTTTTCACCGTTGAATAGGGCGATGGATTTTGGCGCAAAATCATCCCTTTGGCATAATGGGCATCGAAGGCGGAGTCCTGAACAATTGGTATAAACCCTTGATCTTCAAGGGTTTCCAGGGCTACTGCCAGTGGTTTTTCGGTAACATCCGGTAATTCATATTCCTGACCAAGGCGGGTGTAAAGCGGCATTACGATGTAATCCATCATGAGGAACAGCAGCAGAAATCCTCCCAGCCAGGTTAAGATTTTCTGCCACCAGTTAAACGGCACATATTTATCTCGTCCCTGCTTGATCCAAAATCTTATTTTTTCCAAGATCGACATTCGATTCTCCTAAGATCGGCGCGGTTGGTGGCGTTCCTGGCTATCCAGCAGAATGGTGACCGGCCCGTCGTTAAATATTTTCACTTGCATCATCGCCCCAAATTGTCCCTTTTCAACAACAACGCCTTTTTCGCGAATATTCGCCATAAAGTATTCATACAGCGGGTCGGCAATCTCCGGGGGGGCTGCTTCAATAAAACTGGGACGTCGCCCCTTTCGGGTATTTCCATATAGCGTAAATTGCGAAATCGCCAACACAGCACCATTAATGTCCAGAAGGCTGCGATTCATCTTTCCGGCATCGTCGGTAAAGATGCGTAAATTAACGATTTTTTCACTCAAATAATCCGCGTCTTCCCGGGTATCATCATGGGTAACGCCCAGCAATATAACCAAACCCTGCTTAATTTCCCCAATAATTTTCCCTTCAACGCTAACGCTGCCTTCACTGACCCGTTGGATGACTGCTTTCATATTCTTTTCTCCCCGAACTCGCGTCCGGGGCCAGTTGTTTTGTTTTTTGTTTTCGGTTAACGGACCTGTATGCCGCCTTTGCCGAGAATGCTTTCTGCTTTATCAAGAAAATCGTCTGTTAAAAGCACTTTAAAGCGGCGCGATTTTAAAAGCAATCCCATCCCGCTGCCGCTGGTTTTTACATCAAACATCAGGGGCACGCTGCCAGGATTGGAGCGGACAAGCTGGTAAAGCCGGTCGATTTCTTCAATCGATATATTTGTGGTATCCACACTTAATTGCACCGAGTCGGCCATGCGGTTCCGTGACTCGCTCATGGGAATAATCTCCGAACAAAGCATTTTAAATGTGCTGTCGCCCTGGTCATCTACCTTGCCGCTGACAAAAACGATATCGCCTTGCTTCAGGTACTGCTCATACTTTTCATAGGTGCTGGCAAAGACGATGCCTTCGAAATTATTAAATTTATCTTCGAAGGTCACAAAAGCCATAAAGCGCCCCTTCCGGTCCATGTGCCGCTTCAGAACGCTGATCATCGCAGCCGTTTTAACAATTTTCCCGGTTTTGTAGCTCTCGGGATTATCCCAGTCGAGGTTGGAAAAAAGACGCACTTCATCCGCATATTTATCGATGGGATGACCGCTGATGTAAAACCCCAGCAATTCTTTTTCACGATTCAAGCGTTCCTGCATCGACCATTCATCAATGGCCGGTAACGGCGGATATTGCAGCAGGGAATCGTTTATGCTACCATCCTCGGCCCCGTTTCCGTTGCTCATCAAATCAAATAGATTGGTCTGGGATTTATTCTTTTCCTGCTCCTGAAACTTTTGGGCAAATGACACCGCGGATTCGATTGCCGCCATCTTCTGAGCACGGTTGCCATCGAGGGAATCCAGCGCGCCGGCCTGCACTAATGCTTCCAGCACCTTTTTGTTAACGGTTCGTAAATCCAGTTCTTGCAGGAATTTATAAAGGTCATCAAAAGTGCCGACCTCGTCTCTCACAGTGATCAGATTTTCAATCGCGCCTTTCCCAACCCCTTTGATCGCGGTTAGTCCGAAACTGATTTTTCCTTCTTCCGGCACTTCAAACTGCGGTCCGGAATAGTTAACGTTCGGAGGTACCACTTCCAGCCCCATCTTCTTACATTCATCGATAAGAATGATAATTCGTTTCGGATCGTTAATTTCCGAAGTCAGCGAGGCAGCCATGAATTCCGCCGGATAATGCCGCTTCAAATAAGCAGTTTGATAGGCGAGAATCGAGTATGCCGCCGAGTGGGATTTGTTAAAACCGTAACTGGCGAACTTAAAA
>JAUIFT010000466.1 GCA_030430345.1 Calditrichia bacterium
GATCGATTTTGCCAAAGAGGCATTGCTTCAGGAGAAGCTCGGACAGGATGATGTGCCGGATATCCTCTTCATCGGCTGTTCCGCTGCCGATGCGATTGGTCATGATTATGGTCCGCTCAGTCAGGAAAGCATGGATTATTTTCTCCACCTAGATCAATATCTCGGCGAGCTTTTTGATTTTCTCGATAAAGAAGTCGGTGCAGGGAGTTATCTGAAAGTACTCACCAGCGATCATGGTGTTTTACCCTTGCCGGAAGAATTGCAGCGCCGCGGCTATCCGGCAAAGCGAATCATCAGTAGAGAAAATAACAAAAAAATGCAAGAGATAATTATCGCTGTGGGGCGGGAATTAGGGATTCAGGGCAACTATTTTAAGGCTAAAAGTGGATTTGGGGTTGTGCTGGATTATGATGTCGCCGCACAATTCGGGGTGGATAAGGAGACACTTAACAATCGTTTGAAAGCAGCCCTCACCGAGCTGGAAGCGATTGAAGATGTTTATGATAAAGACGACCTTTTCGCTTCCAGCGATAAAGATGAATATATCCGTCTCTTTCGCCAGCATTATCATCCGGAACGATCGGCGGATCTTATTTTTCGGGTAAAGGAATTCGTGCTGGTGGGCGGGACGGCCGGCACTTCCCATGGATCACCCTATCGCTACGACACGCACGTGCCGATCGTTTTCGCCGGGATGAACATTACGCCGGCCAGCTACGACCAGCGGGTACGCACCATCGATATTGCCCCAACAATTGCGGCGTTTTTTGGTATTACCCCACCGGCCGATATTGATGGGAGGAAATTGTTGCAATAGTGCCAAACATCCTTTCGGCGGCGCCGTAACAGTGTTTGAGCGCGATCAACGGTTTTTACGAAAGGATGGATTTATGAAGTTTTCTACGGTCGTATTTTTTCTGATACTATTTCTTTCCGCAGTTGCAACATCTGTTCAGGGCGGAGAAAAAAGAATTGAAATTGCCAGCGATGGCTGGAAAATTATTGCTACACTGAATATGCCGGCAGCGGAAAACCCCCTGCCGGTTGTTATTTTCTGCCATACCCTCTGGGGCGGCAACCGATCTCACTATGATTCATTAGCAACAGTTTTTGCGGATAACGGCATCGCCTCTTTACGCATCGATCTGCGGGGCCATGGCGAGAGCCTTAATCTTGGTAAACTGGCGCGCCGGGATTTGAATCCGGATTATGTATTCGGCGCCTGGCCGGATGTTGTTGCTGCCCACCGTTATGTAAAAACGGTTGCCGGTATAGACTCTAATCGCATTGGTTTTATTGGCGCCAGTTACAGCGGAGAACTGGTTGCCAAGGCCGGGAGGAATTATGAGTTCGGCAAGGCTTATGTTATTCTGTCCTCAGGGCTGTTCAGCCCTGAGTCAATTGTCTGGATGGAAAAAAGTGGCGTGGCCTGGCGTCATATTGTTGCCGAAGATGACAATCTTTTCCCACTGTCGATAATGAAGCTTGTCCAGGCGCGCGGATACGCGGAAGTAACTCTCTTTGAGACAGGCGGTCATGCCACTGCGCTGCTGAACTCTCAGCCACAATTGGAGCAGGATTTAGCAACCTGGTTCAAAGAAAAATTACAATAACATGCTACTGAGGTATTTTCACCGGAATGGTAATTACTGCTTCACTCCAGTTTGCGGCATCGCTATTGATTTCCAGGGTGCCATGATGGATTTTTACGATGATGTCATGACTGATGGAAAGCCCCAGACCGGGATGCCCCTGACCAGTTGGTTTTGTGGTGAAAAAGGGAATGAAAATTTGCTCCCGGATATCTTCCGGAATACCGCCGCCGTTATCGCGTATGCGTATTTCCACCGTATCCTTTTGTTGAACCGTCGAGATTGCGATTTCGCCGACAAATGTTTTCTCCGCTTTATCATCCCGGGTTTTTAGCGCTTCAAAACTGTTGTTTAGGATATTGGAAATTGCCCGGCTAAGGTCCTGAGGCACCACAGATATCTTACCAATATTTGTATCAAGATTCTGTTTGATCTCCACATTAAAGTTGGCATCCCGCGCCCGCATACTATGGAAAGAGAGGTTGGTATATTCTTCCAGCAAGGCATTGATGTCCGTCGGCTGAAAACTGCCGGATTTGCTGCGCGAGTGCTGCAACATGCCGCTAACAATGCTATCCGCCCGGGTGCCGTGATGTTTGATCTTGGCGGCATTTTGGGCAAGATCCCGAATGATATCATCGAAGTTTTCTTTTTCTTCTGCCGGCAACTGCGGGAGCAGGCGTTCGAGATCTTCTTTGAGCTCTTCTACCATCTCCAGGGAGAGCTCGGCAAAATTGTTAATGAAGTTCAACGGATTTTTAATCTCGTGGGCAATGCCCGCTGTTAGCTGTCCCAGGGAAGCCAGTTTTTCCTGGGCGATAAGCTGCTTTTGCCGGCGGAGGATCTCTTCTGCCTGGCGGCGGAGCTTCTTCGTGCGGGCGGCAACCGTTTCTTCCAATTGCAAATTCCGTTGCTTCAGCTGATGTATCCGCCAGCGGTTGGTGAAGTAAACAATCGCCACAATTGCGCCCAGCGTAAACAGCGTATAAGCAAGGAATGCCCACCAGGTGCGATACCAGGGCGGTAATATGGAAAAAGTGTAGACCGCTTCTTCACTGAGTTGGTCATAAATGTTACGTGCCTTTACCCGGAAACGATATTGGCCTTCCGGCAGGTTGGTATAATTGCGCTGAGTTTGCGTACTCCAGGCCGACCATTTCCGGTCGAAGCCTTCCAGGCAGGTTTGATAAAGATTTTCCGCGGAAGCATCGTATGCCGGTAAAGCATAATCAAACTGGATTGTATTAGCGCTATACGCTAAACGCTGCACGGGCACCGGGCCATACCCGTTAAAAACAATGGAATCGTTATTAACAGTCACCCGGCGAATTCTGGCGGCACTCGCGCCCTCAACCTGGTGGGAAAATCGGGGGTCATAGCGATAGATATGATCAGATCCAACCCAAACAATATCCTCACCGCTACCACTGCTTTCCGGATATATATTCAAAATTTCACTGGCATCGCGGATTCTTGAAAATTGCCGGGATTCCCAGTTGTAGGAGCCATCCTGCTGAGAAATACCCACAGCGATATTTTCTACACCCGGCTTAAATTTAGTGGATATCCAAATCCGTTGCTGATTGTCGACCTGACCATAGTATCCCCACTGCTTGCCGAGCATTTCGCCGCTGTGGAAAGTGCTGTCTGCTATAAAACTTTTATCCGAAGGCTGAAAGCGCCAGGCAATACGATTACTAAGAAAGTAGATAGTATCGGATACCCGGATAGGGTTAATATCTTCTTCATCCGGCAAACCATGGGTGGTATCGTAATGGGATATTGTTGCCGGAAATTTCCAACCCTCTACCGGTTTGCCGGCAATGCCGCTGATATGAAAAATACCTTTTTCCGCAGTGTTGATCCATAAACTGCCGTCGGTATCTTCGATAAGCAAGTAAGATTTCTGGTTAAAATCTTTCACCCATCCGGCAGAGCGCCACTCGTTATCTTCCATTTTCAAAATGCCAATCCCTTTTCGGGTGGCCATATACAATCGATTGGTATCGATGGCGGAACGGCACATTTCAAAAACACTTTGCCAACCTCCGGAAATACCTTCAAGAATTTGTTTCGGGGCATCACCGGATATTCGGAAC